>PBMH01000016.1 GCA_002722515.1 Alphaproteobacteria bacterium
CGTTGGCTGGGCCATGCTGTATGATGTCGCCCGCACCGCAGATACGAACACAGTCTATTTGAACGGCGCCGCCGGCGGCATGGGGACCGCAATCCTCGACATCTGCCGCGATGCAGACATCAAGACAATCGCCGGCGCGAGCAGCGATACAAAATGCGCCTTTGCTACCGAGCTCGGTGCGATGGGTACGGTCAATTATTCGGACGAAAATATCGTCGAAAAAGTGCTTGCGCTCACCAACGGGTGCGGCGTGGATGTGAGCTTCGACCAGCTTGGCGGACGCGGTATGGTTACTAACCTCGATATCTTGGCCCCCTTGGGGTTAGTCATCCTTTACAACGCACTGGCCGGTCCACCGAATGAGGACCTATTTGAAGGACTACGCGCCCGGCGCGGAAAGAGCCTCGGCGTCCAGTGTTTTTCGCTACATGCCTATGATGAAAATCCATCGCGACAAGCAGAAATCTTTGACGCGCTAATCGAGAAGTTCGCGGCAGGGGTCTACGCTCCGCCAATATTCGACCGCCTGCCCCTAAGCGAAGCGAGGCGCGCCCACGAACTGATGGATGATCGGGCAATTCTCGGAAAACTTCTACTCAAGCCCTAAAAACGCAGCCAGCGGCCGAGTTCATTTGCGCACGCCGATTAATATCCTCGAAACTTAGCGAACCCGAGCGGAACTGACTTCCAGAACTTCCCAACAAGTGTTCATCACCACGGACAGAAGTTTCTTACCCGAGAATCGGGCTTGGCCGACTGCGCCTGCGCACAAATCTGGAAAGGTACTAGGCGATCTTCTCACGAGCCAAGCGTGCAGCATCTTCCATAGTCATAAATTCGGCTCCATCAGCGATGAGCTTGTCCACGAGTTTCTCGAAGGCGAACATCCGGAACCCACGTCCGATGACGTAGGGATGCATTGTATAAGTCAGAACGCCCCAATCTTCGTTCGCCTGCATATAAGCAAACTCGTCATACCAACTGTCCATAACTTCACGGGCAGGTCGGAGGCCGGGCATCAGGAATGTTGGTGTGCGCATATATTCGAAATGCGGATGATCATCGAGGGTCCAACTGATCGGCATCTCAATCAACGACGTGTCTTCACCATAGACGATCGGCTTGCCGAGTTCTACCGCATCGCCTCGGCGGGCCATCATCGGAATATAGTCGCCTGCCATGAGGCTGCTATCATATTCAAACCCCTGCGCCTCAAGTAGGTCGAGCGTATTTGCACTCAGGTCCCATGAGGGCGACCGATAACCGCGGGCCTTCTTGCCCGTTAGCTGCTCGATCGCCTCGTTGGCGCGGAGCATGTCTTCTTCTTCCTCTTCCCGGGTCTGCTCAGCCGGCGGCACATGGGCCCAGCTATGATGCGCAACCTCATGGCCAGCTTCCACCACCGCATCACATGCCGCTCGGTGGCTTTCGATGGTGAAGCCCGGCACGAACCAGGTCATTGGTATTCCCCGTGATTTCGCTAGGTCGAGAATCCGTCGAGCGCCAGTAATCCCAAATTCGCCACGCGACAGCATAGTCGGCGTGGAAAGGCCGCGGGCAATGAAGCCGCTCTCTGTATCAAAATCAAACGTCAAGCAAACGATGTGACGCGGCATGATCTTCCCCTCTGAAACCTAGAAGTGGATTAGCGCATATTGGATGAAGAGTGTAGTAAGACTTCCAAGAAATTGCACTTCTAGGACAGCATAATGGCAACTAAGACATTAGGCATCATCTTGAACGGCGCAACCGGTCGCATCTGCCGCACTCAACATATCCGAGGAGGGCTGGCACAGATCATCGCCGAAGGCGGCCTGCTGGTCGGCGAGGATGTGATAATGCCGCGCCTGCTCCTAGCCGGTCGTAACGATGCACGGCTCTCAGAAGTTGCGAGAGAGTTCTCTATTAAGGAATGGACGACAGACCTAGACGGCGCCCTGGCAGACCCAGATTTTGAAGTCTTCTTCGACGCAGCCGCAACCCATTTGCGTCTCGACACGCTGAACCGAGCCATCGATGCCGGCAAGCACATCTACACCGAAAAGCCCATCGCGCCGAGCGTCGCCGAAGGCCTCGAATTGATGCGCCGTGCCGATGAAAAGGAGCTGTACCATGGCGCAGTAGAAGACAAACTTTTCCTTCCAGGGTTCCGGAAACTTCGAAACCTCGTTGAAAAGGGTTTTTTGGGCCGTGTGATCGGCTTTCGTCTCGAGTTCGGCTGGTGGGTGTTCGATGGAATCGACGCAGAGTCCCAACGTCCCAGCTGGAACTACACCGCGGCCGGTGGTGGCGGGCTGCTATCTGACATGCACCCACATTGGCGCTACGTAATCGAGGGCATCCTCGGCCCTATCACGCGGGTCGCATGCAGCGCATGGACCGCCCAACCTGAGCGAATTGACGAACAAGGCAAACGCTACGATGTGGATGTCGAGGATGCGACGGCGACATTGCTAGAGCTCAAGAATGGTGCGCGTGGTGCGATACTCAGCTCCTGGGCTCGCCGTGTACGTGGCGACGACCTGGTAACGTTCCAGATAGACGGCACTGGCGGTTCGGCGGTCGCAGGCCTGCGCAAATGCTGGGCGCAGTCGGCCGCCGAAACACCTCGTATCGAGGGTTTCAACATGGGGCCAGATGCCGAAACAATGGACTTCGAAATAGATTACGATAGTAATTGGATAGAGGTCGACGAGGGCGCACCATACAAAAACCCATACCGTTTCGGTTGGGAGGGCTATATCCACCATGTGGTCTCCGGGAAACCCTTCCCGCACAGCCTTGCAGCCGGGGTCAGGGATGTACAGTTGGCCGAAGCCAGCGCCACTGCCTCGGACGAACACAGCTGGGTAGAGCTGCCTGAACTGACCTAACGTACGGCGCGAACACAAGCTGATATAATCACTCATTCGACGACGACGGAGCCCCGTATGGCCGATCTACCCGTAATCGAACTCGGCAACGATGCGTATGAACGTGGCCTGATTCACGGCCGTAGCCTGAGCTCAATGATCGCCGACAACATCGATACCTATCTGGCGCGCTTCGCCGCCGGCGGTCTGGACGCCGAGGCCGCTCGCAAGGAAGGCAGCACCTGGATCAACATCATGCGGAATCAGAATGCGGACTACGCCGAGGAGATGCGCGGCATCGCCGACGGCGCCGAGTTACCGCTGGGCGACATCGCTATGTTGAATGCACGCTACGAGATTACCTTTGGTCTGTTCGGGGACGAAGCGAGGGCCAGCGACAATCCAGCCATCACCGATGACGCCGACGGCTGCTCGACATTCGGGGTCCTGCCCGAGACGACTGCCAACGGCCATACCGTCATAGGTCAGAACTGGGACTGGCTGGCCGGGGTCCATGGGCGCTGCGCCATCTTGTTGATAACCAGAAACAACGGCCCGAACCTTATCTGCTACACCGAGGCGGGTATAGTCGGCGGCAAGATGGGGGTAAACGAACATGGCGTCGGTTTAGTCGAAAACGGTTTGGTTTCCGACCATGACGGCCGCAACTCCTATGAGAAACCGTTCCATATGCGTTGCCGAGAGATTCTCGACGCCGAAACCTATGACCACGCTCTACTACCGATTATTGCGACCCGCCGCGTCTGCTCAGCCAACTTCGTAGTCGGCCACGCCGATGGCGAAATCATCAATGTCGAGACTAGCCCGGACGCGGCTTCATATCTCTATCCACGCAACGGCCTGATCACCCATTCCAACCATTTTATGGACCCTTGTCACGGCCCATCGCAGATGGAACGCATTTCAGCCAGCACCCTCTATCGCGCGAACCGGCTCGACCGTCTGTTGCGCGCGCATATTGGAAAAATCGACGAAACGGCAATCAAAAGCGCGCTGTCCGATCATTTTGGCTATCCGAATTCGATCTGCCGGCATCCGGACGAACGCCAGCCCGAAGCCAAGCGCACCATGACCAACGCCGCTTTCATCTTAGATTTGAACGCCCGGACCATGCTGGTGGCGAACGGCCCTCCCTGCGAAACGCCCTGGCAGCTCCACACCTTGGATGGTGGCGCCGCCGAGCAGGCAGAGGAGTAGCGGTCTATATACCCATCGGCGACGCGCCAAGGCGCTCGCGCGGCCTACCCAGCACACGCTCGCACGCCAGCGCGACCGCCAGCACGGTTTCGTCAGACCCTGGGGAGCCAACGATCTGCATGCCGACCGGCATATCCTCCATATCCAACCCAACAGGAGCCGTCGCGGCACATTGATGTAGCAGGCTGACGGTGACGGTGTTCTGTACGAACCGAGTGTTGGCCAAGAGATGTGTCTCGGGTGTTGCGATGTCAGTCATCTTCGGCGGAGTTATGGGGATCGTCGGCCCAACGATGGCATCGAACGCACCAAACCCAGCATCGGCCGCAGCCGCCATGCGATCAACATCGCGCACACGCCGCAGATGTTCTTCGGCAGTATAGTTCTCCGAATCAGCCAGACGGATCGCTACAGCGGGGTCGAGGTCGTCCTTGTAGTCGCGCATCTCATTGTTAATGAAGCTCGCGAATTCACCGATATGTAGTCCACCAAGGTCGTTGAGTGCACTAACGTCATCTAGGTGGGGGATTGTCGCCGTGCCAACACGCGCGCCGGCCTTCTCCAACTCGACGAGAGCCTCGTGCACGCGTTCAGCTACGCCGGGATCACAGTCACGGAAGTACCAGTCGCAAACCCCAATCCGAAAATCGGATATGTCCACGTCCGCTAGCAAGCCGAGGAAACCCTCGACGTCACCACCAAGGATGGGATCAATCGCTGCAAATCCATAGACAAGATCTTCTGCGCTGCGCGTTATAGGCCCCGGCGTATCCAAAGAAGGCACCAGTGGGACAATACCCTCTATCGACCATCGCCCAGGCGTCGGGCGGATACCACAACTCCCTGTTACGGTCGCCGGCATACGCACCGAGCCCGCCGTGTCTGTACCGATGGCAAGCAACGCTGACCCTTCATGCAAGCTGACGCCCGCGCCCGAGCTCGACCCAGCGGGCGAACGATGATGGTCAGCGTCCCATGGGTTGCGCGGCGGGCCCCAATGGCGGTTTGCCCCCATACCACCGAACGCAAACTGCACGGTGTGGGCCTTACCCGAGATCACCGCTAGTTGGCCGCGTATGGCTCGAACTATTGGCCCCTCGGTTCGCCACCTCTCAGGTAATTCCCGAGGACAACCCGCGAATGTTGGGTAGCCTGCGACCCCAATCAGATCCTTAACAGACACCGGCATGCCTTGCAGCGGACCGAGGTCAACGCCGGCTCCAAAAGTCGCGTCCGCCGCCGTGGCCTCTGCCCGAATCTTCTCCGAATCCCAAGTCTTATAAGCATGAAGAGCTTCACCACGCTGCTCGTGATTGTCGATCGCCCAATCCGCAATCGCACCCGCCGTCAAATCCCCAACGCGCAAACCACCGGCTATCTCCGCAAGCGATGCCGTCGCCAGATCAAGTGCCATAATTTCCTCACCCCTAAATTGGTTACTATTGTTCCACCAAACACTCCCGCACTGCCACAGAGCATTTGCGGATCAGAAAACCAGACATGGACGACCCTAATCCCATCCCCATCGGTTCTAACCGTTGGCATACAAACAAGGTGCCGCGCGAGTCGTAGTCGCCATGGCCACCCAAAAAACCTGCCATACGGAACACGAAAGCCCGTTTCCAGACCAAACCACCCCAACCTCGCTGACGGCCTTTGGGAACCTAGGATTCGACCCTCTGCGCAGAGTGCGGCGCAACTGATTCCAACATAAGCTGTCCGCCGTTTCTAACGACTGGTAAACCTTGGCGGCACCAAGTTGCCCGAAAACATCACTAGACGTCTCGGCCGTTGAGCGAGATTCGCACATCCGATTCCACTGAATCCGCGAGAGTCGCATGCAGATAGCAGACTGTGGCTGCAATCTTCATTAGCTTTTCATGGGTAGTACCATCTTCATCGCCAGACAGAAAAAGATGCGTATCCACAGGCTCGATATCGCCGGTCCACGAACCATCGGCAGGGTCGCCCGATAGCGTGAACGGAGAGTACTGAACGAGCCTCGCGCCGCGAATGTTAAACTTCTGATGAATGGTATACCGCTCAATCTGCGTTAGGTAGCAGAAGGCAATTCCTGCCGCTATCATAGCAAGTCCGCTCGGTGCGCAATCGCCGTCCAGTCGTTCATCTGTCTTGAGGGCGAAGTGGCTCATCCCTGGCAGACCGAGGACCGTATCGATCTCAATCACCCCATCTGGATCAAGAAGGATGCTATTGCCGGCAATCGTGCGGACAATACGCTTGACCTTGTCGTCGGTCCCGTTGATGGCGGGCTGTATTTCGCCTTCGTTGGCCTGTCCCGTCTTCCAAATAATGTCCTCAAGTTCGTCGGAACAATCGAGGGGTGACGGGACCGCGCGATAGGTCTTGTAGGGGTCCGGCACGTCAGGCGTGTTGGAGTTTGGCAACGAAGTCACCATTCGGCGACGCCCGTTCACATAGATTGCGAAAGTACTCTCTACAGGAGTACCCATGGTTGCCATCGCTGGCGATGCCTTGATGGCGTCCTGAATCAGGGCGGATACCGCTGCTGCAGGCGCCGACGAAAGAATCTCTACATGTATTCGCGACGGCTCGACATACCCTTTCGCGTCTCCGCGAACAAAGGAGCCGACCACATAATATCCATTCTTCAGATCAAGTTTCAGATCATCAATCTTGATGTCACGCACTGCAGCAATCTTCAAAATCCGCCCAATTAGGTCACCCTGCAGGCCCGCGTTGAAGAACCCGAGCGGAAACGGCGCAACATCACGGCCACCAATGTGAAGCCCCTCATCAGTCGTCATTCTCCAGGCGCTGCCATTGATGCCTTCGTGGACGACTCCCTCCTTCTGATAGCCAGCGAGGGTACGAACTTCGGTAACGTACACATCGCGAACGGGTCCGTTACCCAGAATCTCCGGTCGCCCGACACCCTGCTTGTACTTGAACGCTATCGGGAAACCCGACCCCTCGATCGTCTCCAACTGCTCGACCTTTTCTAAAGTTCTCATAGGCCAACGACCTAACTGTCAGTAAGTATTTTGTTCGGTTCTGATCGCATGAAATAAACAACAAGTCGATGGGTGGTAGTCTAGAAGAAAGAGCACATCACTCCGCGGGATCGCGCTTATGGAACCAGTTGGGAAGCTCATCTTCAGCGGTGCCCGCAAAGATGCATTGCCTGATCTCCTTCGCCTCTTCGGCAGTTACGGTGCCAACGTCCTTTGCAGCGTCAGTGCCAGAAGTGAAGGCGGGAGGAGGCGCAAAACAATCCGCGCAGTGGCGTTTGAGAAGCCGGAGCGGTGGTTCACCCTTAAAGGATTCGACCAGATTAATGGCTGCCCGGACATCTCCATCGTCACCCGTAACCGAGATCACAACCGCACCCTCAGACCCTGAAACACCGCCGCCACCGACGTGCACTGCTGTCAGGCCAAAGAGAATGTCAAAGGCCTGGATCTCTGTAATCACCTTCGCGTTCATAAGCGGCAACATGCCTATCTTTGTTCCATAAAAATATTCGGCCTTGGCATGTCCAAGCTCGTTGGCCGCAGCCTTGATCGACGGCACAAGCTTCTCCAAACCCACGGGCACAATCAATGGAATCCCAGTGCCACAGATCGCCCCATAAGCCCAACCGATCGTCCCGGCGGCATGATGGGCGTTGAAGATTCCGGCATTAAATTCGTGGTCCACGGCGTTAGCACCCTTTATGAAGAGCGACTTATCATCCCATCCCGCGAGCGTTTCCTCCATGGTGGGTACCGGTGGCACCGCTTTGCCGTTCACTAGGCGAAGGAGAGGAGGTTTTTCTTCGGGCTGGGTCTGACAGAGCGTCCCGTTTATGACCTGTCCTGAGACATACCGATCCCGCTCATGGCACTCGCCAGTTACCTCCTCCGCGACGTACACATTTGTCGAGCCATGAGCAATGACGATCTGAGCGCACTCCAAAGCATGACGGACCTCCGGTAACGCCGCCACAGCCTTGCCGATCAGGCGTTTTGATTCCCATGGTGTAAACGCAAAGACAGCCCGCATATCCTTACTCCCCAGTCTCTAGATAAAATTTCCCTTACCACCGGACGATAGCAATAAAAACGCCGCCCGCAATAACAGGCGGCGGCCTTGGTGTTGCCATTTCCCTTGTTCAGCTTGCAATTATTGGGGACCGCGCTGATAAACCTTGAGTTGCCGGACCGTGGGCTGCCCGCTGACGAATGTCGCCACCTGAACATAATGGCCAATGTCCGGATCAAAGTGAAAGAGGAACTCCTCACGACCATTGCGGCTGCACATAACCGGCCACGTGTCCGCTTTGCCGGCAGGCACAGTAATTTCTAGCCGTGCCTGGACCAAACAAGACCATTCCGCACGCCACACCGAGGGCGGCCGATCCGCATGCCCCTTCACGTCGTACCGTACAGTCTTACCCTCGGAGATCGGGAACAGCCCGCCCTCAAGTATCTTAATATCACGACGCCCAGATTCCTGGGGTCCCGACCACTGTATGGCCGGCAGGAAAGGGTCGTATGACGTCAACAATTCGTTGCCGGAATTGTCCCGCCATACGACATAATCGCCGGCATAATCCACAACCTCCCAGGTAACGTCCGGATTGGTGAAGGTGAAACGCGTGCCGACTGTCACCAGCGGCTTTTCGATACCGTGGTTAAGCTTCGGTGCCTCAGTGTCGGAGAGATTTATTCCTTCAAACACCGTGTCAGCGCAAGCAGAGAGCACAAAGGCAACTGCACCAAACGCAAGCATTCGTATCTTACCAAACAAGCGGGCGCCGGACGGGTTAACACCGGCCGCATCTATCACCATCGCCATGATGTCCCCCTGTGCCTCTATTTGCCCAAAGAAGAGGCGAACATCTGCGTCTCGACAACGAAGAGGCCCGCTAGCCAAGCGATCTTGTCGATGTCTGAATCCGACATAAGGCTAACCGTCATCGAGATGCTCGGCTCTCCATTCGGGGTCGAACCGTTGCCCGAGATGGAGGCACGACTACGCAAATTAGCACCAATATGGTTCCACTCGTTCATCATTTCCATTGTCGCGTTTCTGCTCGGGGTATACCCCGCATAGAAGGTGATATCTTCACACCCCCAGTTACCACAATCGGAAAAGAAGACCGCCATCTTGTTAACATTATCCGGTTTATCCCTGATAACGATATGAGGCTCCCCCTCGGCATCCTTGTGCATGCTAGTTGAATATCCCAGCCTGGCAATGGCTGCCGCGACCGTCTCCCCCTTCACCGCGGTCGTTGGGTCGTCTCCCGGACCAGCTGTCGCGCTGACGGCGCTCAGTGCGAGCATGGTGCCCGCCATAACGAGTGTCTTGATCATTGTATCTCTCCTTTTCGAAAGTCAGATTTCTTTAGAAGATCGAACTGAAGAAGTGGCTAATCGCATGACCGGCCTTCTTCAGATCATTGTCGACCTCCTTCGCGAGTTTCACCACCCCGTTTTCGATTTCGTAGCCAAGCTTCTCCAGCTCCTTAATCGCCTCTTCGATGAGATCTGTGTCGCCGCAGTGCGACTTGAGCCCGACATTGCCAATCATTATGCAGTTCTTTTTACCGACAAGTTCCGACAGACAGCCCACCTTGCCGACACAAGCGGCGGCGGTTGCCGACTGGCTTCCCGTGCTAACATTTACCCGCGCACCGTGATCCGCCTTCACATTTCCGATCTCGATGCCTGATAGGCCACCTAGAGAGGCGTAAATGCTTGAGCTCAGGTTTCCGGTGGAGATCTTGATGTCGCTGGTGCCCTGCTTTTGCTCCATGACGTTACCTACATAGACGACCGACTTGGCGTTTGCATCGCCACCGACCTCGTTATGAATGTCGCCGGTCTTGATCGCCGCCTTAACCACGCCGTGAGTGCCATCCGCCACGGTTCCAATATGGACTAGTGCCTGGCTCGATATCGAGTATGACTCATTCGTTATATTGCCGACCGTAACCGTCTCGGTGACGTCCGCCTGCCCCTTTATCAACGCAATATCGGTAGTTGCAACGCTGCGGACACCAATCGACTTTGTCTGGATCTCGCCAACCGTGACATTGAGGTTCGTCCGACCTGTGCCCTCGACGACCCCTACATTCGTCGTAGCATTTGATGAGATCCCGTAGGCGTCGGAATAGGCCGACCCAACATTCACGGTCACTCGATCGCCCGCAGATTGTGACGACAGAATCACGCCCAACTGGACGACCGCAGAAGTTTCCGAACCGGCTGCCGATGCAGTAACGTCACCAACCGTGACGTTTATTAGATCATTGCGCGCGACATCACCCGACACATAGCCGACCTGCTCAAGACTGCTCCCCTTGCCAAGCACGCCAACAGCAGTCCCGGAAGCAGTGCGCATATTGACGGTCACCGTATCGTTGCTCGCGGTCTTTGAATCCACCACGCCGATTTCCTGCACCGAGGTACCGCTCCCCAGCAAACCCGCCCCAGCACTGCTGGCAGACCGAAGGTTGACGGCAATCTTGACCTCGCTCGCATTCGTGCTAACAATCTCGCCAATACCTTGGCTAGACGATGCAGCGCCGGCCAGCGAGCCACCCGCATTAACCAGGTCCCCCGACGCATCAACTGAAACGGAACTGTGCGAGACTGTTCCGCCGGCTATCTCTCCGATGGCTTGTACCGCATTGGCCGAGCCTGCGATCGACGCTCCAACATTCGTGATGTTGCTCGCACGTACGTTAATCGTATCGTCTTTGGCGGTAGTAGAGGCAATCACACTGACCTGTTGGTCTGAGCTAGCGGCGCCAGATAATGCGGCGCCAGCATTTACGATGTCATTCGCATTCACGCCAATGGTGTTTCCCGACGCTGTGGTAGCATCCAGCACACCTATACTCTGTGTTGCACTTGCACTAGCTGCAAGGCCCGCCGAGGCATTAGTCGCCGATTTCAAAGTCACCGTGACGGAACTGTTGTCGACTTTGTCGCCGCCGATGAAACCAATACTCTGATCCGCCTTTGATTGACCAGCTATGGCCGCACCGGCATTTGTCGCCGATGTAAGCGTCACGTCGACTTTGTTGTTCTTCGACGTCGTGGCAGCGATCTCGCCGATACCTTGGGTCGCCGTCGCGCTCCCGGCAAGCGCGGCGCCGGCGTTTGTCAACGTCACGGCCCGAACCGTCGTGGAATCGCCGGTCGCACTTTCACCACCGACGACACCGACATTCTGGGTCGCATTGGACGCGCCTGCCAGTGTTACACCAACATTAATCGCTGTCTTAACGTTGACATCGGTGCTCGACGTTTTCGACCGGTCCGCGTTGATAGCGCCGATATTCTGAGTGGCCTCACCACTGCCGGCAACAGAACCGCTCGCATTAACCAGCGTTGTCGCGCCCACTGAAGCGGAATCGCCATCGGCCCTCGAGCCAGAGATTGCGGCGACCTCTTGGGTTACCCTGGACTGGCCGGAGACCCCCACGCCGGCATTCACAGCCGTCTGAACCGTCGCATTTAGGCTAGTATTAGAAACCGCCTTCGCGTCGGCCGCACCGATTTCCTGCTTTGCATACGCAGCCCCCCCAAGACTGCCACCAACATTAATAGCGTTGGTCGCGTTTACAGTTTCCTTAAGCCCCGATATCTGGGAGGCGGTTGTCGATCCGATCCGCTGTATGGCTGTTGCGTCACCCGCGACGGTACCGCCGACATTGACGACCCCACCTTGTTTGATTGTTACATTAATGTTCGCGCCACTGCCGAGCGAAGGCGCTGAATCCGCGATCGCGGATCCAGCTACCAATGCCGTCGCTAACGACAAAATCGTCGCTCGGGCAAAACCTGAACAGCAGGTGTGTGTGGGCATTACTTTCCGATCGGCACGGCGACGCTCGCCGCTACTCCAAAGGGTGCTCCGACCTTACCGACCTTGGGATCATTCTCCCACCACTGCACATATGGCAGATCACGGGCCGGCGTGTAGAGATTCAACAACTTAAAAGTATCAAAATCTATACGACCCGTCGCAAGCACATTGTGCTGCTGCTGGTAGGCGTCAACCGCCACCATAGTCGCATCATCGGCCGCACCGGTAATGGGACCGTCATAGTACCCGCTGTCTTTGAGGGCTTGCTGAATAATCCGGACCAGGGTTGAGCGATCCGCCGCGTTCAGTTGCTCAAAGCGTTCTAGAAGTTGCCGGTCCCGGTTCTCTGCCGCACCCGCATTCGCCAAGCAGCGCCAGTATGGCAGGTTCTGCAGACGCCCGATAAGCTCGACCGCGCCAACCTGCACCAGAGCGCGGTACACCATGTTGAAATCACGGCTAACATTTTCGCTGAGGGAATAGCTGAACCCAAGATCGCCAAGCGTTAGATCGGCCGTGAGAGAGGTGCCCTCAGTATTCTGCAAGGCAAGTGTGTTAGAAGTAACCGCACCCGGCACGATCTGTAGGTTCGATATGAACCCTGCGCTCATATCCACCGTGAGTGAGCCATAACCGCCAAGAAGCGAGAAGCTGCCGGTTGCGGAGTCATCGCCACGAAACTCGGTCGATGCGCCAGCGCCCTCCTGACCCGACCAGAGATTCTTGTTATGCTGGGTCACGCCACCGCGAATGAAATAGTCGGGAACGCGGAAATCGCCCTTGTCAGGATGAGCGCCCTGCAGATCCAGAATATCCCGAATATCTGACCCGAAGGAAACGAAGCGCACGCCCCGGCTGCGGTTCGACATCTGTGCAAGGGCCGTGATCAGCATTTCCTTGCCGCCGTCCGATATGGAGCGATCCGACGTAAAGTTATTGAGACCTTGGGTCGCCAAATATATCGGTTGCGACTGATGGATGACCATCAGGTTGTCGAGACAGACCAGTGCCTGGTTAAAATTCGTCACCGTCGCGCGCGGAGCCGACGCGGGAAACTCCTTCTGAATATCCTCTGGCGGGGTGGGCACAATCCCCGAACACCCAGCAAACACCATGGCACTTGCGAACATGGTGAACTGGAGGCTCAGTCGGCGGATTTCATCGGCACAAAATGACATAGCGGCACTCAGCAGGAGTTGTTGGAGTTAATTATGTTGCCCTGAACGATCACCGTCGTCTCATGCTGACGGTGATCACCGGTAACGGGCCTTACATTCCCAAGCGCGATACCACCGCAGCTCGCTTCGCTGCCGAGCGTCCCTAGCGCGCTGCCCTGGAGCGCCCGACGCTGCTGCTCTTTATTGCTCGTTGAGTTATCTCGGCTCGACAGCTGCGCCGCCGCCCTATTCGCTAAGATCAGGGCGTTTGCTTGATTGTCTATAATCTCGGCCGAGGTGGGCTGGGACGAGATAAACACCGCGGCCACAAGAATGGCCCCGACACCCGCGAATAACGATACACGCATCACCAGTCCCCCGGGCTTTTAACGGCTATCAGCTGCCGCAATCGCTACCGACGGTGCCAATCGACTGGCAGATAGTGGCTTTACCACCCCCGACATTACCCGCGTTCACAACACCCGCCTCACCTATCTTCACACTGGTTTTCAGCGTGCCAGAAACGTCGCCGGAAATGACCGAACCGATCGACTGCTTAATGCTGGCCGTGCCACCCTCGACGTTACCGGCGTTTATAACGCCGCCCTTGCCGATTGAGACATCGATGCTAGCGCCGCCGCCAATCTTTGGTGCATCACCAGCGTTCGCCAACGAACCAACGGCAACTACAAAGGCTAGAGTAAACACACCTGTGTGCAAAATTTTCATAACGTCCCTCAAGATTATTTGATCGTTATCACGATAAGCTGACACAGACTATACGGATAGACTCCCTCGCGGGCAAAGTATTGCGACCAATGTGGCATTCATTCCGGGGCCACACCACCATCGCCGGCTACGTCGTTTATGACCACAACCCAACACAGCGTCGACTGGGCGCCATCAATATACTTACTGTGTATTTAGCCCGTGCATAACAGCTTGATCCAGGTTTCCGAACCTTCAGTCCTTCGTGATATATTTTACACCAAACTGGCATATGCCGGTCGAGGGAGGGAAATGTGGCCGCAGCCAACGATATTCTTGTGCGGGGAAACGACTATGAATTCACCCTGGAGATGGATGGCACGTACAATAATGTGCCGATCCGCTATGAGCCGGGCGTACTCGAAGAAATCTATGCCCAGGTTCTAAACAATCAGCCCTTTCAAGCCTGCGAGTTCTCTCTATCGAACTTCACCATGATGCGGGATCGGGGGGCCGAGTGGTTGACGGCAATCCCAGTATTCGCTAACCGCGATTTTCGCCACTCGATCATCTGGGTTCGAAACGACAGCCCTCTGGAATCGGCCGAACAGCTTGCAGGCAAACGCGTTGGTGTCCGAGACTACACAATGACTGCGGCGGTTTGGTTGCGCGGCACATTGCTCGATGAATACGGCACGGACTGGCGAGACATCAACTGGTACGCCAATGCTGAGCAACGCTTCCCTATACTCGATGGTATACCTCTAGAACTGGGGGAAGGTGATCCCGAGACTATGCTGCTAGCCGGCGAACTCGACGCGTTTATATCGCCACGCCCTCGTGACCTAGAAAACACGCCGGCCCGACGTGAACTGCGGACAATCTTTCGCGACACGCAAAAAGTGGAGCGTGAGTACTTTACCCGCACGGGCATTTACCCGATTAATCACACGGTGGTCATGCGCCGCGAACTGCTCGACGAATTTCCCGGCGCAGCTTCCGCGATCTTCGCGGCCTACTGTAACGGCAAGAAGCGGGCGCTCGCTCGGCGCATCGGTTCGACCTTCGTACCATGGGGTAAGCAATATTGGACCGAAACGATGGCCGTTTTCGACGGCGACCCTTTCCCTATGGGCCTGACCGAAGGCAACAGAACCAACGTAAACACGCTGCTGCGCTACTTACATGAACAGAAGTTGATTTCAGACTTGCCGGATATCGACGATATGTTCTTGTCGGGAACCGCGAATTTTATAGAGGAATAGACGTCAGACATGAACGACCGACCGAGTTACGACTACATCGTCGTTGGTGCTGGAAGCGCCGGCGCGGTCATCGCCAGCCGCCTAACCGAAACGGGTACGCACAATGTCCTGCTTCTGGAGGCCGGGCCCGAGGATAAAAATCCTTGGATCCATATCCCGTTGGGATATGGAAAGCTATTCACAAACGCTGCCGTCAACTGGCTATATTCGACGGAGCCGAACACTGAGCAGATCGACCGCCGTATCCTCCAACCGCGCGGAAAGGTCGTGGGCGGCTCCAGCGCGATTAACGGCATGGTCTACATTCGCGGCCATCGCAGTGACTACGACCAATGGCGCCAGTTCGGCAATGCCGGCTGGAGCTATGACGACATCTTACCTTATTTCCGCAAGGCCGAGGACCAGCAGCGCGGAGAAGATGAATATCATGGCACGGGTGGACCGCTGGCGGTGTCGGATGTCTACGAAGAACATCCCATCGCAAAGGCTTTGATAGAGTCCGCGGTTCTGGCAGGCCACAAACGAAATGATGATTTTAACGGCGCAGAACAGGAGGGCTTTGGCTATGTCCAATGGACAATCCGCAACGGACGCTGCTGCTCCACCGGCGTGGGCTACCTGAAGCCGGCCCGCAAGCGTCCTAACCTCACCATCGCCACCAACGCGCATGCGCTCCGTCTGATGTTCGACGGGCGCCGCGCCGTCGGCGTCGAGTATGACCAGAACGGCGAAAAACACATTGCGCACGCCGACGGCGAGGTGATCGTCTCGGGCGGCGCCATCAACTCTCCGCAACTCCTGCAGCTATCGGGTATCGGTCCAGCCGAGTTACTGAGGAACCACGGCATCGGCGTCATAGCCGACATGCCCGGGGTCGGCCAACATCTACAGGACCATATCAATGGCCCACTAATGTTCCGTCTAAACCAAAACATAAGCGCCAACGACGTCATCAACAGCCTGACCCAACGCATTCGCACGGGCATGCGCTATGCCTTCACCCGCAAAGGCTTCCTGGCTATGGGCGTCTCGATGGGCGGCGGCTTCTACAAGGTCGATCCGGCGGCGGTAGCGCCGGAGATCCAAAGCCAGGTAATGCTGTTCAGCTCGCATGATGTGGGTGGTATGCCGCACCCATTCCCCGGCGCCACAGTCGTTAATGCCTTGCTACGGCCAGAAAGCCGAGGTCACGTGAACATCGTCTCACCCGACCCCTTTGCGAAACCAGAGATTCAACCGAACTATCTGACGGCACAAAAGGACCGGGACATTCTGATCGGGGGCATGAAGATAGCCCGGGAAATCGTTTCTCAAAAACCTTTTCAACAATACGTTACCGAGGAACATGAGCCAGGACTCGATTGCCAAAGTGATGAGGATTGGCTGCGATATCTCCGCGAACGCGGCCGGACGAGCTATCACCCCTCCAGCACCTGCCGCATGGGGCCCAACCCCGACGACGTAGTGGACGAGCGGCTTCGTGTTCACGGTTTCGAAGGACTAAGGGTTGCTGATGTGTCGATCATGCCGGCTCTGGTCTCGGGTAACACTAATGCGCCGGCAATCATGATCGGCGAGAAGGCTGCGGACATGGTCCTCGCGGATGCGCGCTAACCGGAAAAACTTCGCTTTGACGCCACGGCGTCAGGTACAGGAGAACTGCCATGCTGATCGTCGATTCTCAGGTGCATATTTGGATTAACACCAAGATGCGTGAGATCCATCGCCAGGTGCCAACCTACTCGGCGGAAGACCTGTTGGCCGAGATGGAAACCGCCGGGGTTGACCGCGTACTACTCCATCCGCCTGGTACCGTACCAAATGGCAACGAGATCGCGATCGCCGCCGCGAACCGCTACCCCGACAAGTTCAAGGTCCTCGGGTGGTTGCATCTCGACCGCAAGGAAGAGAGCACGGCCAAGCTCGCCGGTTGGACCGACACACCTGGGATGTTGGGACAGCGTTACATCTTCATCGTACCAGGCCGTGAAAACTGGATGACTGACGGCACGATGGATCATATGTGGGAAATCGCAAACGAACAGAAAATGCCAGTCGGGCTGCTCGCCCACGACTTCCTGCCAAAGGTCGGAGAGATCGCCGAAAAATACCCCAATATCCCGCTGATGATCGATCACATCGGGTCGAACCTGTTCAAGCCGGGCGTGGAATCCTTCGAAACCCTGCCGAGCCTAGTCGCGCTAGCAAAGCACGCGAACGTCTCTGTCAAGATGTCGGGTGCCAATGGCAACTCGGCCGCCCCGTACCCACACACTGACATTCACGACGCGTTGCAGCGCGTCTTCGATGCCTTTAGCCCCAACCGTTGCTTTTGGGGCACAGACTTATCGCGCATGCCCTGCAGCTACAAGGAGTGCGTAACCCTTTTCACTGAGGAGTTACCCTGGCTAAAGGGCCGCGATCTCGAACTTGTGATGGGGGAGGCATTGTGCACTTGGATAGGCTGGGATTTACCTAACTAATCACCTTTATTCTTCTGCCTCACAAGAGAATGTGGCGCTCCATCGCAGACACTCCGCGTACGCTCATGGCACACCTCGACGCCGGAGGTTCCGTGCAGAGGCGCACGGCCTGATGTCAGGGGCAATCATGTGCATGGGAATCAGATTCCAGGAATATTCGACTATAGGTAATACGGCCCAGTCCAACTCAGAACTGCAACAGAGAGACAGGCCTTCCGCGATCGAATCTTGCTAGCCAGAAAATGGGTAAGAGGGCCTGCGTCGCACGCAGTCACCTGATAAAATAACTCCTCAACTTAGTGCGCACGGGAGACATTCTATGTCTAGGATCACGACCATCGAAGAACTCGAGGCTCTATACGGCGTGCCCGTCGAGACATCGCTCGTCAAAGAAGTCGACCGCATCACCCCCCAATATCAGAAGCTCATCGAAGCCTCACCATTTGTTGCACTCGCGACGTCCGGTCCAGAGGGGCTCGACTGCTCACCGCGCGGCGACAAGGCCGGATTCGTGCGCATTCACGATGATACCACTGTTATGATCCCAGATCGCAGGGGTAACAATCGCGTGGACTCGCTCCGCAATATCGTACGCGACCCCAAAGTCGCACTGCTATTCCTCCTGCCAGGTAGCGGCAGCACCTTGCGGATTAATGGCAAGGCACATCTGTCAATCGCACCGGACCTGCTAGGTTCCTTTGCCATCGACGGCAAGTCACCGCGTTCCGTCGTGATCATCGACGTGGAAACAATCTACTTCCAGTGTGCTCGCGCCATCATTCGGTCTGAGTTGTGGAACCCAGACCGCTTCATAGATCCGGCAACCCTCCCTACACCGGGACAGATTCTCGCAACATTGAGCGAGAACAAGCTCGGCGGCGCGGACTATGACAACAGTTGGGCCGACAAGGCGAAGGTTTCGATATGGTGATCTTCTGGAAAGAGCGGCGCATAAAATAATACATTCAGTGGAAGACGATAATCATAGACGGTGTTCGACTGACCGAAGGCTTGGGCGTGTCTTACCTCGCAGCGTTTTGCCGTTTGCGCGGTGACGACGGCTCACGTATCAAGCACCCAGTCCGGCGTTCCTAATTTTAACCAGGTATTCCAGCAAGACACGTGCATGCAAACCGCTCCGGACATGACTCAACGCGCGCGTCTGGCTGCCATCGCCGTCATGTGCCTGGCCTCACTATGCTTCATCGCGATGCACGGCTTCATCAAGACAGTGCGTGGCGACGTACCGATCGGCATGATAATCTGGTCACAGTACGTGATACAAACAGTGCTGCTAACGACATTGCTTGCACCGCATCTGCCGCGCATCATCAGCAGTCAGTTGCTAGGCCTGCAGGTGCTACGTGCGCTCGCCCTGATGACAGCAGTCAGCGGCATGTTCGTCGCAGTCGGCCTGATGCCACTGGCGGATGCCATCACCATAGGCTTCATTGCCCCGCCAATGATCGCGGCCGCCGCCTCATGGTTCCTGAAAGAACAGGTAACCCGTGGGCAATGGCTGGCCATCTTAATAGGATTCGGGGGCGTACTAATTGTCATCCGGCCTGGCACCAGTATCTTCGATGCCGCATCTCTGGTACCTCTCGGGGCGGCGGTCTGCGTAGCGATCTATCAGATTTTGACGCGACCAATTAGCCAGATTGTGACCCCGACCTCCATGCTCTACACCGCAACTATTGTTGGCTTGGTTGTGTCATCAATCGCGCTTCCCTTCACTTGGGAAACACCCGAATTAAGGCAGGTAGCCTATCTGTCCGTCGCGGCCTGCCTGGGTGCTGCAGCACATTTTCTATTGATCCGCGCCTACCGCGCTGCACCCGCCTCGCTGGTAGCGCCGTTCACCTACACCGAGATCGTTTGGTCATCCGCGATCGGTTTCGCAGCATTCGGGGATATTCCAGATGGGGCGACCGTTGCCGGCGCAGCAATTCTGATCGCGAGCGGACTTTATCTGCTACGCAAACCGAAGACCTAACTTCCGGCCCTTAATCGCCCAGATCGCCAGATATCAGGCGACTATGGCAGACACGGGCGCAGCAGAGTGAAGCGCACCGACGCCCAGCGCCCCTCGGTGCAGAGCGCCTCATTCCAATTGGTCATACGCTTGGAGCAAACGCACAAGGCATTAATGTCAGAAATTCTCCCAAGGATCAGGCATCCTAGATGCTGCCTACTCCCCGTAGCGATCTTCAACATCCGACCAGCGTGGCATGTCGACGATATCGAGATATTCCGAGAAGGACAGCCCAGTGTTAGCAAGCTTCATTTCACCGCTTTTGATGTCTACGAGGGTGTCACGGATTGTACGTGCCGCAAGCATCAGCGTGGTGATGCCGTAGCTGGCGATAGCGTATCCAATCTCTCCCAAATCATCCGGCGTCATGAGCGGTGTGACACCACCCTCAATCATGTTCGCAAGATGGGGCACCGGCAACTCCGCGCAGATGCGCTGCATGTCCTCAACACTTGTCGGCGCCTCGATGAACAACGCGTCTGCGCCCGATTTCATGTAGCGCTCGCCACGTTGCAGCGCCTCATCGAGGCCATCGGTGGCGATAGCGTCAGTGCGAGCAATGATAAAGGTGTCGGGGTTTATTCGTTCACCGGCACACGCACGCAGCTTCGCCTCCATCTCCTCTGTCGGCACGATTTTTTTTCCGGCCAGATGCCCGCAACGTTTGGGAGCGACTTGGTCTTCGATGAAGATCGCCTGTGCGCCAAGCCTCTCATAATGGTTCAACGTGTAGACCGCATTCTTAACGTCCCCATAGCCAGTATCGACGTCAACCAGACAGGGTAAATCTGTGACGGCAAGGATATCTCGTACACCGGCCGATATTTCCCCCAGCCCAAGCAAACCGATGTCCGGGGCGCCGTAACGCGCGCCTACTATCTGGAAGCCGCCGATCATAAAAGCATCAAACCCGGTCTGCTTGATGATCCTCGCCGTTAGCGCATCATGTGCTCCAGGAATTAACAGTGGCGCGGCCTCGTTGGCGAGTTGGCGAAAGCTCTTTGGCATAGAATTCCCCCATTAAAATTCGGTGTTTACACACCGCCACTAACTCCAAACGAATAAGGCAAAAGCACCATCGCAAAGATATGGACACCGAACAGGCTATGCCATCCCACCCAAGCAGACATACTTGATTTCAACATAGTCATCGATCCCGTAGTGGGACCCCTCACGGCCGACACCGGATTCTTTCACCCCTCCGAACGGCGCGACCTCCGTGGAGATCAGGCCCGTGTTCACGCCCACGATGCCCGATTCCAATCCCTCGGAAACCTTCCAGATCCGCTTCAGATCCGAAGCATAGAAATACGCTGCCAGCCCGAATTCGGTATCGTTGGCCATGTCGATTCCCTCCTCGTCCGTTTCAAACCGATATAGGGGGGCGAGCGGCCCGAACGTCTCCTCGCGACTGACATCCATAGCCGGCGTAACGTTGATCAGAACCGTAGGCTGGAAGAAGGTTCCACCCAGATGGTGGCGTTCACCACCTACCGCGACCGTTGCTCCCTTGGTGACTGCATCGGCAATGTGCTGCTCCACCTTCTCCAACGCGGCCATGTCAATCAACGGCCCCTGCTGTACATCGTCGATCAGTCCATTGCCTACATTCAGCTCGCGCACCGCAGCCGTCAGCTTCTCGGCGAAAACGTCATACACGGTGTCCTGCACCAGTATCCGGTTAGCGCAAACGCAAGTCTGGCCAGTGTTGCGATATTTTGAAGCTATTGCTCCGGTCACCGCCGCGTCCAGACCCGCGTCGTCAAAAACGATGAACGGCGCATTACCGCCCAATTCCATTGATACCTTTTTGATGTTCTGGGCACTGGCGGCCATTAACTCGCGCCCGACCTCGGTAGAACCGGTGAATGTCAGCTTACGCACAATAGGGTTCGACGTGATCTCTTCCCCGATCTCTCTCGACGACCCGGTTACCACACTCAGAACACCCGCCGGTACCCCAGCCCGTTCGGCCAGTTCGGCCATCGCAAGTGCAGAATAGGGTGTCGAAGTCGCGGGCTTTACCACCATCGAACAGCCAGCGGCCAAGGCCGGGCCTGCCTTACGGGTGATCATCGCGGCAGGAAAGTTCCAAGGAGTGATTGCTGCGGTAACACCGATCGGTTCCTTTAAGACAACAATACGCGTGTCGCGGGTGTGGCCGGGAATGGTGTCACCATAAACCCGCTTGCCCTCCTCGGCGAACCATTCGATGAAAGCAGCCGCATAGGCAATCTCGCCCCGGCTCTCAGCTAAGGGCTTGCCCTGCTCTGAAGTCATTAGGATCGCTAGATCTTCCTGATGCGCCATCATCAACTCAAACCAATTGCGCAGGATTGCCGCGCGTTCCTTGGCCGTGCGTACTTTCCATTCCTTCTGCGCAACCTCGGCCGCCACAATGGCACGGCGGGTTTCCGTTGCCCCCATCTTCGGAATAGTACCGATCACTGCACCGTCAACTGGATTAGTAACCTCAATAGTATCGCCGCTATCGGCATCGACCCATTGCCCATCAACATAGCATTGTTGGCGAAAAAGCTTGTTATCTGTGAGGCTTATACTTCCCCCGTCTTTCGATCCTATATCCATCTCCAAAAACGACCTTTCCTGTTCTGATCAGGCGTAAAATCACGCGTCTATTTGGTCAGTGTAATCGAATATCGGACGCGCTCGAGGCGAAAAGAGTCGGGTCATATATGAAAAAGCGCATCATCTGGTCTATTTTGCCCCGATGGTTGTGCTTGCAATCCTAACACTGCTGCTTCTCGCTTTGCCCGCCCTAGCTGAGCCAATCACCGGGGTCCCACGGGTTTTGGACGGCGATAGCCTAGTGATTAACGACGTACGTATACGGCTTCATGGCATCGACGCCCCAGAGAAAAACCAGACATGCGGCGTTGATCCAGTCCAGTGGGACTGCGGACAGCGGGCGTCTGAAGCACTATCCGAGATGATCGAGCGTACACCCGTCACCTGTGATGCGCGCGACATAGATCGCTATGGAAGGGTCGTAGCCGTCTGCGAAGTCCGGGGCGTGACGCTCAACAGCCGTATGGTGTTAGAGGGTTGGGCTGTCGCATACCGGCGTTACTCGATGGACTATATCGTTGACGAAAATTACGCCCGACAGTCTGGTCGCGGGATTTGGTCGGGCGCATTCATTCAACCAGAAGAATGGCGAAGAAGGCGGCGCTCCAGTATCAATTCAAGCCAAAGACTTGGCAATATGCCCGACAGGAATTGCAGTGATTTCAAAAAGTGGCAAGACGCGCAAAGTTTTTTCGAGACCAACGGACCCGGAGACCCACACCGTCTAGACGGCGATCGGGATGGTATCGCATGCGAAGGCCTTCGGCGGTAAAATCACTTAAATGGTGCGACTGAGGTCCAGAACGTTGATGTCTTGGTCGCTTCTCGGTGGCTCTGCTTGAAGGGCGAGCAAGCCTATCTGAAGCTCCCGTTTCGAGAGTGGGCGTTCAACACCGGCTTCATCACACAGCTCGCGCAACCGCATCTGCAAAGTAAAATGCTCTTTCAGTTCGTCACGTTTCAACTTTTCTCTCCTCCTCAATATATAAAGCTATGTCTTTGCATCCGCGGCCGACCATATCAAGAAACACACGGCCAAGTGACGATATCGGCACCTACAGCATAAACTATTTTCCTCCAAAACACTGCGCTTCGGTAGCCTCCATCGCCTCAGACTCACCCAAGCAAAACCTCAAATTAACAAATATAAATACGTCCGCGCGTCCTTATTGGCGGCGAATGTCACATAATAGATGGCCAAGCTTCCAGTAGCGATTTCTGTGGGCGTCGCCGGCGCGCCTGATGGAAATGCTTTGCGAAATTTGACGATACAAACCTTAATTACGATCTATTGAGGTCATTGGACCATAAAATCAGGCCTCCAATGCAGTTCAACCCCGCACAAACATACCTTCGACCCACCTCAATTTCAGCCTTCATTGATCGCTGGCGCCCCCATCATATCCCTGGCGAGTTCTCCGGACTTCTGACGTCTGGTGTGCACACACGCTTCTATTTCGGAATTACGGCGCGCGCCTAAGCAGATAAATATCGAAAGCCGCTCAGCGAATAGCTGTTTCGACTGAGGAGGACTGTGGTGCTGTTAAGAGTGTCACCTCTGCTTCCGTACGACGGTTTCGAAACTCACGAATCCCATCTGCTGTGGCAACGACAGGTGCAGCTTCACCGAGCCCCTCAATGCTGAAAGTATACTCGCCGGGCCAGGTCGATTTAATGGCATCAACAACGGCCAGCGCTCGGAACACAGAGAGCTTTTTATTATGCTCAAATGACCCTGAGCGATCTGTATGTCCAACGACATGAACATGTAACGGGAGGTCATCCCATCCCTTTGAGGCAAATGAACGAATTAGGACGAGGTCTTCTGAGCGCGGATGCACCCTATCAAAGTCGTGATGTACAACCAGTCGGATCTTCGCTTCCCCAACATCCGTAATCTCTATACCGGTTTTCTTCTCAAGACTTCCGAGAGCGTTATTAAAGGCGGCCCGACAGGCTGCGATATGATCATTTTGCCAACCCTCTTCCGCCTGTTCCACCCAGCAATCGAAACTTGTGATCGCTTTCGCGAGATCTTCTGCTCCATCTTCCGGCGTCACCAAACGTATGGCGGCCTTAAGGCGGGAATCACCGATTTTCAAAGCGTTTACGAACCGTTCATCGATGTCCCAATTTGACAATTCCTCCGGCTGGGCCGCTGATGGGTCATCGAGGACCTTAAGAGCTTTTGCTGCGAAGTAATGCGCATCAGGCCAATCCATCATCTGGTCAGCCTCGAAAACTACGAATTTACGATACTCCCGAGCAACAGCCCCGCTGAAAGTAGAGGAATCGACAACGCGCTGCCTAAGCTCTGCAACGTCATAGCTTCCACAGGCTGATAGGGAGATAAGCAGGCCAAGGAAAATCTTGGCAATGGCTTTAGGGATCATCGTCAACTCCAGATAGTTTCTGGAATCTATTTACCGATCACTTTAGGCATCATTTTGAGCAGACCAAGGCAATGATGTGTCTGGTAAATTGATCGATATCTTCAACAATATAATTTTTTCAAATTTGTATTGTATAGACGCCACCTTTAGTTCTCAGTTCTCTGAACAGGTTGCATGCCAGTTCAAAGAGCAGAATCAGGACTAAAGGCCAAGGCAGAGGAAACGTCTGCGATACCGCGATCACACTATTCGAGTAACTGGATTATGGGAGGATATTAGGTTGCAGACAGGCTTTGATTTTTTCATCGCGATTATTGCAATTTGCATAATACTTTTTCTCGGATGGAAGGCCCGGGAGAGTTGGCAAGGATTCAAGTTCGGTATCTCTAGGAAACGCGGCGCAAGAGGAGAGCGGGATGCGGTGAAATTACTCCGCGCGGAAGGTTACGAAATACTGTCGACGCAGGTTCCGTTCGAGGGCACCATTCACGTCGACTCTGACCCACTTGAATTTAGCACACGCGTCGACTTTCTCGTCGAGAAGGACGGTATAAAACTTTTAGCGGAGGTCAAAACAGGGGCTTCGGCATCGCCCGCAAACAGACTCACAAGAAGGCAACTCCGCGAGTACGCGGAATTAAGTTATTCAAAGAAGGTATTATTAGTTGATGCAACAGCAGGAAAAGTAATGGAAATCGATTTCTCGATATCGAAAGAAATATAAAAATTAGAAATAAGTAGACCTTAATCGTAGACTTAGTATTCTAATTTAACAAAATTATCTGCTTAGGAATGATATGGCCTCTGATAATATTTCAGGTATTAAAAAATCCGGCTTGCTTGGTGTATTTTTATTCCCAGGAAAGGTAATTCAGTGGGTCATGTATATGAGCGTCGGCAATCTCAAGGGTTATGGCGCTGTTAGACAGCAGACGCGGCTTGCGCGAAGCCCATTTATGACATGGGTATACTCCCTGGGTTTTTGGATTACGCTCATTTTCATAATTCTTGGTAACATCTGAACTTGCCCCTGCAGGCCCTTGGCCTCATATGAAACAACTAGACTTTGTTGGCCGCGCCACCATGGACATTTTCATTTTCGAACAACAACATTTCGACCGCAGTGATGATCGCATTCAACGTCTTGACCGCGTCTGACGGATCCATCGCCATCAGTTTTTTCAAATCGACAATGGCGTCCCCGAACCCGGTCAGGGTAGCTTCATTGCTTTCCACATCACGTACCAAGCTCTCCCGTTCCTGACTGTCCATATCAGGCAGCAAGTCGTCTAAGCTCTTGTGAATATATTGCGGAATTGCGTTCAGACGAATCAAGAAAGGCTCTTTGCCCAAGCTAACTACAGAACCCAATTGTTTTCGATTGTAAACCAAAGTGACATAACGCGAACCGGCAGGCCGGTATTTGATGTCCGGGTTGATATAGAGTTTGGATTTCTTAAATACATCATCCACGAATTTCTGAAGGTTTGGTATTTTTCCACCGGACGCATTCTTGATGATTGTCTCAACGAACACATCTCGCGGTCGTCGTTTAACCTCGACGGAAGTGAATTGA
>PBMH01000017.1 GCA_002722515.1 Alphaproteobacteria bacterium
CCCGGCGATGTGATCGCGACCGGATCGCCCGCTGGTTCTGGTGCGGGCCGCGAACCGCTACTTTGGATGAAAGGCGGTGACAAACTCGAGGTAGAGGTGCCGAAGATCGGTACACTCGCCGTCGATATCCTCGATGAGGACTGAACGTATGAATTTCATCAGTTATAAGTTGGGCAATGATGGGGTCGCTACCTGGGGTCTTGTTCGCGAGGACGGGGTTGTTGATTTGGGTGCACGCGGGCCTCACAAAACTATGCGCGATGCGATTGCAGAAGGCGCCCTGATGGGCCTTGGTGAGGCCGCAATGTCGGGTGAGCCAGATGTGGTGTTGCCCGAAGTGACCTTCCTGCCGGTGATTACTAACCCGGACAAGATTCTCTGCGCCGGGCTCAACTACAAGGATCATGTCACGGAAACGGCTAATACACTGCCATCGGAGCTACAACTTTTCATGCGGTCAACCAACACGCTGGTCGGACATTGTGGCGAGATGGAACGGCCGAAGCTGTCGGAGCATTTCGACTTCGAGGGTGAGCTGACGGCAATCATCGGTAAGGGGGGGCGCCATATAAGTGAGGCCGATGCACTTGACCATGTCGCCGGCTACACCATCTTCATCGACGGTTCGGTACGCGACTATCAGCGCCACTCGGTGACGGCGGGAAAGAACTTCCATAAGTCTGGTCCGCTGGGCCCCTGGATGGTGAGCGTTGACGAAATTCCCGATCCGGCGAGTATGGAGCTTATCACCCGGCTAAACGGTGAGACGGTACAACATTCAACAACCGACATGCTGCTATTCTCGGTGCCCTACATCATCTCATACATATCAAGGTTCACGCCGCTGGAGCCCGGCGATGTGATTGCGACGGGGACACCAAGCGGTGTCGGCGCTCGGCGCAACCCGCCGCTTTGGATGAAGGCGGGCGACCGGATCGAAGTCGAGATTTCGAAGATTGGCACGTTGTGGGCTGATATCGTTGACGAGTAGACAGTACGAATAGGTAAGGAATGCGGTCATGACCATTACGCGTGTCGAAAAGTTGATCTACGGCGTCGAGAATATGAAGGCCGGCGGCAACTACTTCCGGGACTGGGGTGTTACAGAGGTAGAAAGCGGCCCGGAGCAGACGGTTTTCCGGACTCGAACGAATCAGACTATCGAGCTGCGCCTAGCCGACGACCCCTCCCTGCCGCCTTCCCCCGACCCAGCCAAGTCCACCCTGCGCCGTGCTGTATGGGGTGTGCGTGATGCCGATGGGCTAAAGGAGATGTCCGAAGATCTCGCTCATGACCGTGAGGTTACGGAATTGGATGGTGTGCTGTGCTTCGCTGATGAGAGCGGTAACGGGCTCGGGCTCATGCTAGAGGCACCTATCGAGACCGACGTCGAGATCGTCCCCCATAATGTTAACACTACCGAGCCGCGAATGAATGCGGTTATCAACCCCGCAGCGCAAGCAAATCCGATCCGTATTGGCCATGTGGTCTACATGATCGAGATGGCCGACCGGGAGAAGGCGGTCAGTTTTTATCTCGACCGACTGCGCTTCCGCCTATCGGACAGCACCAAGACAGGTGGAGATTTCATGCGCTGCGAGGGCGGGCATGACCATCATAATCTGTTCCTAGTTAGTCGGGCAGACCGGAACGCCTTTGATCATGCCTCCTTTGAGGTTGAAAATTTCGATATGGTTATGATCGGTGGTAAGTTCATGAAAGAGAAAGGCTGGGATCAAGACACGACCCCGGGTCGCCATATTCTCGGCTCGAATTACTACTGGTATTTCAAAAATCCTGCAGGCGGGCGCACCGAATATTTTGCCGACATGGACCGGATGGATGACAATTGGAAGCCGCGTATTTGGGACGATAGTCCCGGCTTCGCTCTCTGGACGGTCGATGACGCCACGTCCTAAGCTGCTGATATAAGATCCGCCAATCGAGGCTGCTTATAACGGTTTCTTCGGACCTAATCCGTGTATCTTGCCCAAGTTTTTAAGCTTCCAGCACTGCCAGCATCGCCTTCAGGTGAGCTGCGCCGAACGCCTTGGTGCGGTCAGGTGACCAGCCGAATCGGGGATCGGGCCGGTCGGCGTTGTCCTTGAACGGCATTTCGAGGGTTAGCGCGAGGCATCCGAACTCCTCTGCGACCCAGTTCGAGCACAGCGTCATGTTGCCCTTACCGGGTTTCGCGTCCGGGTAACCATATTTTGTCTGAAAATCAGGACTCGCGCTTAGCAGTGCGCCAGAGAAGATTTCCTGCTGTAGCTTCTGATTTTCACTGAGCGAGGGGATACCCATCATGCCCGCTAGGAAATTATAGGGCAGGGCCTCGTCGCCATGGACGTCGAGGCAGAAATCAACACCCGTCGCCCACATCCGTTCGCGCACAAGGAAGACCTCCGGGCTTCGGTTCATGGCAGGCTCGGACCATTCCCGATTCAAGTTGGCGCCTGCAGCGTTGGTGCGCAGATGACCTCGGCGTGAGCCATCGGGGTTCATATTTGGGACGACATGAAAGTCCGCGCGTTTGAGCAGGGCTTGAGCTGCAGGGTCACCTGGATCGAGTAGGCGATCGAGGAAACCCTCCATCCACCATTCGGCCATACTTTCACCAGGATGCTGGCGGGCGATGGCCCAAAAGTTTTTCTTCCCCGTATTGGATGGGCCGCCTGTTCCGCTGATGGTGAGAAGGTCTATGGGCTGGCCATCGAGGGTCTCACCGAGCACCTCGAGCCGGACCCGGTCGTCAAGCTGGGCACGTGCGATCAAGTCGGCGTGGCGTTCCATTGAGAAGGGAGCAAAGTAAGCGAACCACAGGCTGTCTGTCGTCGGCATGTGTTCGATGGTGAGGACCCCATTTTGATAGCCGGTTGGCACGCGCACCCAATTCTCGCGGTCGCTCGAGGCGACGGCGCGGTAGTCCTCCCATCCCTTTGGGTAGGCGGCCCCGCCGGCGTTCATGATCCGCAGGCGGCAATTCGTATCTTTCGCACCAGTCAGACGAAAGTAGAACCACATGTAGAAGTCGGAATTTTTATCCTTGGCAATTTCTAGCCGAATATCGCAAGGGTTTGATGCATCTAGACAGACGATATTGCCGCTGTCGAAGCCGCTAGAGATATGAAGGGGCATTGGTTCTTCCTCGCGAACTCAGGGAATGATCCGAGCGTCGCGGAGTTTTCGTAGTTGATGGGTGATGGTCGAGGGAGTGTCTCGGAGCTCGGTCCATCCTGCGCCGACAATTTTAGTCAGGCTTGAAATCTGATCCATGTCGTTGCCGAGTGCCATGTCGAGATAGCTCCAATTGACCAGCTGGTCCAGCGCATAGGGCTGGAGGTCGTGTTTTTCTACTAGTTCTGTCCAAAGTGGTGCTTTGGGGGTCATGGTCTCCGAGATGGCAATGGGTGCAGAATTGCCAATTTCCATATTGAAAAATTCTGCGATCCGTGGCCACACCTCATGCCAGCGGAACAGGTCGCCATTAGTGATGTTAAAGGCATTGTCCCTTGCCGCCGGGGTTGTTGCAGCCCACACCATTGCCTCGGCCAACAGGTCCGCGTCTATCAGCTGATATAGCCGTTTGAAGAAACCCGGGTTGCCGGGCCAGTGGAGAGGTTCACCCTCCGCCTTGGCAAGGGCGGCATAGCAGGCGATGCCGGTGAGAAGGTTCATGGCACTACCGGTGGAAAAGCCCCATACTCCGTGCGGACGGAGCGCGGTCCAGGACCAACTTGCGCCCTCTCGGCGTTTCTCTAGCCAGTCTTGCTGGGCATGGTAAAAATGCTCGACCGCTGGCCTTGGGTCATCCTCGCGGGCGGGGGTCTTGTATGTGCCGAGGAATGTGCCGTACCACTTGGCGCCATGCATCAGCTGCACATGCTCGAGACCGGAAGTGATTGGTTCAATTGCGTCCATTAGGTTTGCTAGGATCTCTACGTTCACAGGGATTTCGGCCGCTACCGTCTTCCGCGGGCTATAGGCGGTATAGAAGATGTGCGTAATATCGCTGTGGCCGGCGAGTTGTGCCCGGCAGTCTGCCGCGTCGTTGAGGTCTACTGACAGAAATGTGGCGCGGCTCTTGAAGTCCGGCGCGCGCCGGGACAGAGCAACGATGTCCCAGTTGATTAGTCCTTCTAGGTGGCATAGCAATGCCCGCCCGGTGACGCCGAGTGCGCCCGCGATCAATGCCTTGGGCATAGCTAAAACTCCCTTCTAAGTGACGACCTTCACCCAAGCGCGATAGTATCAGCACATGGTGGATGGACCATGCCCCAAAAATCGCCGTTATGGAGATTTAGTAACTAGGCGAGACCATTTGGCCAAGTTGACTAGCGCCGCCCTGAATAATTATGGAGGAGACGATGATGGCAAACAGAAAGCTAAAATACTGGGGATGGGGCTATGAGGATACGGGTCTCGATGCCGACGAGACTAGGTCCCTAATGGCGACCTTCGCCAATGGCTTTGACATTCAAGCTTCCCGCGATGGTTCCTTTCCATCCCTCGATGCTATCGAGCTCCCAACGTGCCGCTTAGATATATCTGCAGCCCTTTCTAAAGTATGCACTGATGACAAGTTCGAGCGTGTCTATCATGCCTTCGGTCAGTCACAGGCAGACTCGATACGCACCTATAACGGCGATTTCGAACACGCACCAGACGTCGTAGCCTTCCCGGAGACTGACAGGCACATTTCTGAGTTATACGAATGGGCCGACAAGGTCGGCGCTGCTGTCATCCCCTGGGGGGCTGGTTCGTCTGTCGTTGGTGGTGTCACGTCCGACGTGAGCTCAAAGTTCAATGGCACCATCTCTGTTGATATGGGGCGAATGAATAAGGTGATAGAGGTAGACAAGGTATCCCGCGCTGCTCGTATCCAGGGTGGTGCTCGCGGGCCCGAGATTGAGGCCCAGCTCAAGCCGCACGGTCTAACTCTCCGCCATTTCCCTCAATCCTTTGAGCATTCAACCTTTGGTGGTTGGATTGCCACCCGATCTGGCGGCCATTTTGCCACGCTATATACCCATATCGACGACCTCGTGGAGGCGACGACGACCGTAACGCCAGCTGGCAACGTCGTAAGCCGGCGTCTTCCGGGCTCGGGTGCGGGGCCGAGCCCGGATCGGTTCGTCGCCATGGGTAGCGAGGGGGCGCTGGGTATCATCACCGAGGGCTGGGCCCGGCTCCAGGGCCGGCCGACCTTCAAGGGCACCGCTGGTTTTCGGTTTAACAATTTTTTTGACGCCGCGCGGGCGGTTCGCGCTGTTTCGCAAGCTGGACTTTTTCCGGCCAACGTCCGCATCGTCGATAGCACCGAGCTCCAAGTGAACGGAGTTGGCGACGGCAGCTTCACACTCATGGTTATCTCGTTTGAGAGCGCTGACCACCCCGTAGATGCTTGGATGACCCGAGCTGAGCAGTGCTGTTTGGATCACGGGGCGGTAGTAGACGTAGAGTGGCGCGATAACCCCGAGGCGCATTTGCAAGGCGCGGTCGGTGCCTGGCGCACGGCCTTCATACGCATGCCCTATAATCGTGAACAGCTCACGCCTCGTGGCATCATCTCTGACACGTTCGAGACAGCCATTACTTGGGACCAATTCGAGGAGTTCTATGAATCTATTAGGGAGACCACCCGGACCGCAATCCGTGATGTGACGGGCCATGCTGGTGCAGTGTCATGCCGTTTCTCCCATGCGTATCCAGATGGGCCGGCGCCTTATTTTGCGTTTCACGCGCCCGGTGATCCCGGAAACATGTTAGCGCAGTGGCGGGAGATCAAGAGCCGGTCCTCTGATGCGCTGATCCGACACGGTGGCACCATCACCCACCATCACGCCGTGGGGCGCGATCATCAGAAATGGTACGAACGGCAGCGCCCGGCGCTGTTCGGGGATGTTTTAAAGGATGCGAAGAAGCGACTGGACCCGAAGGGTTTACTAAACCCCGGGGTAATTGTGGGGTAGGGGAAATGCTTCCGCATGAGGCCCTTGCTCGCCGGCCTCTAATCCTGGAGTTATGGTTTTCTGTTATAGACGTGTTCGCATTAGAAAGAAGAGCGCATGACCAAACACATCGGAACTTGGGAACTTGTCCGCCTCGAGGCGGTTGATGTGGACGGCGCGTCCGTGGTGCCTGCGCCGTTCGGCGACGGGAATTATATCGGTCGGGTCGTGCTGACCGCGGACCGATTGTCGTCCACCATCACCGATGCTCGGCCTGTCCTTGCTGACGGCGAGATACGCGAATACTCCTGCTACACCGGCCTCTACACCTTTGACGGCGAGACACTGATCACGAGGGTCGACCAATGCTCGGACCCAGCGCGCATGGGTACGGAGCAGGTCCGCGATGTAACCTTTGAGGATGATCTAATGGCGCTGCGTCCGCCGATGCAGTCCTATGGCGACAGGCCGGCCGAGCAGCGTACCTTGTGGTGGCGGAAAATCTCTGATGTTTGATCCCGGTGATTTCACCGTGCGCTGTCGTTCCATGCCGATGTTAGCCTTGGCGGCAACAACCATAGGAGCTTGGCTGAACTGGGACCACGCTTTGATGTCGCCTGCTTCCTGACAGGGTTTCTGCGATACGTGGCGAGTTTGAAACGTCCCTGCCTGCCTATATGCTGCGCTCTATAGAACACCACCAAGATTATTTGTTAGAACGCACCATGCCCAAGCCCATCCACATCAACCTGTTCATCCAGTCCCGTGGCCATCATGAAACGGCGTGGGACCATCCCGGCGCCGACCCACGCTCCCTGATGAACATCTCTTACTATGTCGACCTGGCTAAGCAGGCCGAAGCGGCGAAGCTGGATTCGATCTTCTTCGCCGACGTGCTGATGATGACCAACGATGCCATGGAGTCCGGCCGCTTTTGGCCCGACCCGATCATTATGCTTGCGGCCATTGCTATGGAGACCGAGCATGTGGGGCTAGTCGCCACGGGCAGCTGCACCTATTCGGAGCCATATAATCTAGCCCGTCAGTTTGCGTCGATTGACCACATCTCCGGTGGTCGGGCGGCATGGAACATCGTTACCACATGGGTTGAAGCGGTCGCGGCAAACTTTGGGCGTGAGCACACGGCCCATGGGGACCGCTATGAGATGGGCGAGGAGTTTGTCGCAGCGGTAAAGGATCTATGGGACAGCTGGGCCGACGATGCGCTGGTGGATGACCGGACCGGCGGCGGCGTTTGTAGCAATCTGGAGCGTATTACACCTATCGACTTCAAGGGTGAATATTACCAAGTGAAGGGCCCGTTGAATGTACCTCGGTCGCCACAGGGTCGGCCGGTTCTTGTTCAGGCGGGCGCGTCGGACCGCGGACGCGATTTCGCGGCGCTACATGCTGAGGCGATTTTCACCGCCCATCTGGAGAAGGAAACCGCACAGGAGTTTTACCGGGACATTAAGAGGCGTGCGGTGGACTTTGGGCGTACCGCCGACCAAGTGGTGGTCTTGCCAGGCCTTAACCCGGTGATAGGTGGCACCGAGGCCGAGGCGAAAGAAAATCTGATGGCGCTTAACGCGCGGATGGACCCGGAGGTCGGACGGCGGACGCTTTCGCAACGCTTTGCAGACCATGATTTTGGTCATCTTGATTTGGACCAGCCCCTCAAGGTTTCTGACTTTCCTGACCCCGAAGGACTAGAAACTATGAAGAGCCGGGCGGCGCTGATCGTTCGCATCGTTCGGAAAGAGGGGCTGACGCTCCGCGAACTTCTTGCGCGGTTCGCGGGCGGTCGTGGCCACTACACCACGGCGGGCACGCCTGAGCAGATCGCTGACCTTATTCAGGACTGGTGTGATCCGGATGCTCCGGGCGGTCCGGCGGCTGATGGTTTCAACTATATGCCGCCGGTGATCCCCGCGTTGATGGACCCCTTTATGGACGAGGTGGTACCGCTCCTCAAGAAACGAGGCCTTTTCCGCACCGAATATGAGGGCAGCACGCTTCGCGAAAACCTTGGGCTCGATCGGCCGAAGAGCCGTTTCTTCCCGGACTAACGCAAACAGGTTAGCCACGGGTGAGTGCGCGGGTAACCACCCTCGGTACCGACGCCTACAGCCCCAGAATTTGGCGAGCTTCGGCCGGCGAGGCTACCGTGTCCCCGGTACTTTCGACAATCTGGACGGCGCGCTCGACCAGCTGGGCATTGCCCGACGCGAGCTTGCCACGCGCAATGTATAGATTGTCTTCGAGACCCACCCGGGCATGACCGCCGAGCAGGACCGCGCTGGCCACCATCGGGAACTCGAAGCGCGAGATGCCGAAGGATGCCCAGTTGGCGGTCGGCGGCAGCATATCGCGCATCAACATCATTGTTTCAGCGTTAGCCGGCGCCCCCCAGGGGATACCCAAGCAGAGCTGGTAGAGCGGCTTATCGTCCTTGATTACGTTGGTCTCGAGCATGTGGTTGGCGAGTCTCACATGGCCCGTATCGAACACTTCCAGCTCTGGCTTCACCCCGGCATCCTGAATCAGGCCGGCCATCTCGTTGAGCATATCGGGTGCGTTGACCATTGGGCGTTCACCGAAATTCATAGTTGCCACATCGAGAGAACATATATCGGGTTTGTTCTCGACAACATGGGCGACGCGCTCTACCGCAGTCTTCATTACCGAACCCTGTGCTGCCTTTATTGGATCTTTCCGGTCGGGCGAGAAGCGACCGCCGGGACCGGTTGTCAGGTTGATTATCACGGGTGAGCCCGAATCCCGAATGCGATCGACCACTTCCTTGTAGAGCTTAGTGTCCATGCTGGCCTTGCCCGTCTCGACATTTCGTACGTGGACATGTGCGATAGCGGCTCCGGCCTTGTTGGCGGCAATCGCCTCGTTAGCGATTTCCTCGGGGGTCACCGGCACGGCCGGATTGCTACCCTTGCTATCGGCAGCGCCGGTAACAGCACAGCTGATGATTACGGCTCGAGACATAACTAAGATTCTCCTTTGATCTTCGGGTGTCTTGTTTTGCACATTGTTGCAAAGCCTAGATAGGCAAATGGACGCTAACAAGGGGAGGATACAAAATGAACGATGGCGTCGAGTATTTGTCGTGCAAGTTTACGCGCTAATAATGCATCCTGAACGAGTGTTACTGCTTGAAAGGAAAAGTGATGGTTAAAGCAGTTTGTATAAGTGAGTTTGGAGAAGTCGAGGCTTTGAAATGGGAAGATGTCGAGGTTGGCGACCCCGGTCCGGGCGAGCTACGGCTGCGCCATACGGCGATTGGTTTTAATTTTCTCGACATCGCCGTGCGTAAGGGAATTTATCCCGTGCTGCCTGCGCTGCCGTCGGTCTTGGGTACGGAAGCCGCAGCGGTGGTTGAGAAGGTTGGGGACGGGATTTCGGGCATTAATGTGGGTGATAGGGTGGCCTATGCCGCGACTATGCCCGGTGCATATGCTGAGGCCCGTCTGATTGACGCATCTCAGGTTGTACTACTTCCCGATGGTATCTCTGACGAGGTGGCAGCAGCCAGTATGCTAAAGGGCATGACTGCGGAGTATCTGATCCACCGCTGCTATTCGGCTCGGACCGGTGAGACCGCGCTGGTCCATGCGGCTGCCGGTGGGGTCGGTTTGTTTCTTTGCCAGTGGTTAGCTGCCAAGGGAGTGAGGGTCATTGGCACGGTTGGTTCGGACGCCAAGAAGGAAACAATTCTGGCCAATGGCGCCGACCACGCCGTCAACTATAAGACAGAGAATTTCCAAGAAATCGCCCGCGAGGTGACCGAGGGAATCGGCGTTGATGTGGTCTATGATAGCGTTGGCAAGGACCATTACGAACGCTCGATCGATTCTCTGTGTCCGCGAGGCTACATGGTAAATTTTGGCAATTCTTCGGGGCCGCTGCCGCTGATCGATTCGGTGGAGCTTAACGTCAAGGGCTCGCTGTTCTTCACTAAGGCCTCGATGCGTTTTTATCAATTGAGTCGTCGGGAACTTGAAAACAGCGCCGCCACCCTGTTTGAGGCGATTGCAGGAGGCGAACTGAAGACCGTGATCGGCCAGCGCTACAAATTGGAAGATGTTGGGGTGGCCCATACCGATGTCGCAGAGGGGCGGACTACCGGCTCGACGGTGTTCACGATTTAGGTAGAATCTAATGGAATTAGAATACACTCCGGTCAGCGAGGCCGCGCTCGCATTGATGCGTGAAGGGCACAATAATCCGGAGATGGTAGCGACATTGAGGGAGATTGTTGCCGAGGGTGTACCGCCAGCGCCCGAGAACAGAGATGGCGAAACCGAGGAAATCGGGGGACTTACAGTCACCCATCGCTTCGTCGATGCGCCGGGCGAGAGCGAGAGGATTCGTTGGCACTTTGTGGAGACGGGTGAAGGTCCGTTTCTTCTGCTGATGCATGGCATCCCACAATCTTGGTGCATGTGGCGACCGATTTTACCCGTTCTCGCGAAGCATTTCCGCTGCATCGCGATCGATCTGAAGGGCTATGGACAGTCGGATAAGGGCCGCGGCGACTATCGTCATGAAAGTGTTGCCGATCAGGTCGTTTCTCTACTCGATACGCTGGGCATTGACCGGTTCAATCTGTTTAGCCACGACCGGGGGACGGTACAGGCCGACTTCATTGCGGCAAGCCAGACTTCGCGTGTGATCCGGTATGTGCGTGGTTCCCAGCACCTGATCCACTTTCATCCAGACTTGGCACCTCAGGATCTGATGTTTTCTGATCTGGAAACCCGTGGGATCCTGCAGGATCCATTGAAGATGTTTGAATGGGGCTTCTGCCGATTGTGTAAGTATCCTATTCCCAAGCCTGCGGTAGTTCGCGCGATTCAGGAATTCTCGCGGCCGGGCACCGGGCTAGCGGTTGAGCGATACTTTCAGTCCTCGACCTTCCGCAAGGACTGGATTGACCGGCGAACGCGTCTTATTCCGGCGTGGACTGCGCCAATGTTAATTCTCCAGGGGTCGGACGAGCCTCCTATGCCGGTCGAGAACTATGTGGGACTTGATGAATATTTACCCGATGCACAAGTCGAACTAGTTGATGGCGGGCATTTTTATGTTGAGGAAAATCCGGCGGACACGCTAGCTAGGACGCTACCGTTTTTACTGGGTGATTAGGCCTAATTAGCCGTCCTTCTCGGATGTGATTTTTTCGAAAGCCGCCAGCGTTTCGGCACTGACATAGTGCTCGATGCCTTCGGCGTCGAGATCTGCATTTTCAGCGCTCACGCCGATCGCGCGCAGGAAGTTCAGGACGATTTGGTGACGCTTGCGAGACGCGTCGGCGAGCGACGTACCTTGTTCCGTTAGAAAAATTGAGCGATAGGGACGCGATGTCACCAGCCCGTCGCGCTGAAGCCGTTTAATGATTTTGTTGACCGTGGCGTGGGAAACGCCAAAGCGATGGGCTAGATCTGTGATCCGAGCCTCACCATAGGCGTTGATTAGATCGTCAATCATCTCAACATAATCCTCGGCCTTTTCGGTCTGCTGGGCGTTGCGAACCCGCTCAAATTGGGCAGCTTGACGATCCGCATCCATCATCTCTTCGGATTCGTCTGGTACCTTTATTGCGGCTGACTTGGTGTGGTCTGGCATCAGACTTCTACCTGCGCGCCGTCGCTACGCACCGTCATATCTAAGACCCTCTTCATCATGGCCGGTAGGATCGCATCCGCCGCGATTCCAGGGAAGGCAACAAACTTTCGGGATTGCATGCCGACGTTCGATGTTCGCATCATGACGCTTTCTTTCTCCCTATTTTACACGACTGCGCTGCGGGCCATAGAGGCATGCCAGCCCGAGGATTATCCCGGAGATGCTGGCGATCATGCCAGAAGCGCTAACGGCAGCGGGGCTGCCGAACCATAGAGGGCCGTAGCCCGCGAAGATATAACCCAGCGTTGCGGAGCTCGTTGCGAAAGCGACGGACCATGCGACTTGGTGCTCAAGTCGGTTTGTCATCAGTCTTGCGGCAGCGGGCGGGCAGATGAACATGGCGATGACGATTATCGAGCCGACGGCATCAAATGCGGCGACAGCGGCTATCGCAGCGGTGACGACCAGGCCGAGGCCGAGACCTGCGGCCGGTATTCCGAGCGCTTGAGCGAAGCCCTCGTCGAAGGTTGAAATCTTCAGCCAGCGCCAGAAAACCAGGGTCAACGCCACTACAATGGCGCAAACCGTTGCGATGCGGACCAATTCGTCTGGCAGGGTAGCGAGTATTGCCAAGTCCAGAAGTGAGTGCCAGCCTTCGGCCTGTAACCAGACTAGGGATTCGAGGTTCCCCATGAGGGCATGTTCGACATCGAGATGGACAGTGCTCGTATCAGTCCGGTCGAGAAGCAATACGCCCGCGGCGAACATGGTCGTGAAAATGGCGCCCATGGCGGCGCCCGGCTCGATGCCCCCCAGCCGCTTTACAACTTCGATCAGGCCGACAGCTACGAGAGCGGCGCCCGCCGCGCCGAGCAACATTGGGGCGACAGAGGTGACGCCGGTGAGCAGGAACGCGATCACGATTCCTGGTAGCACCACATGGCTGATCGCGTCACCGATGAGCGCCTGACGGCGTAGAATTAGGAAGTTTCCGGGCAGCGCACAGGCGACTGCCGAAAGAATGCCGATCAGGACCGGGATCAGGGATAACTGAACGAATTCGGCGCCCATCATTCAGTCCTTGCGGTCACCGGTGGCCCGAGTTGGTGATCGAGTTCTGCGATTTCGTCGGCTGTGAAAACATCTTCAATTGGCGTTAGTCCATCATATCGCCCAGTCAGTCCGGTATCCTGATAAATCTCTCGCGCCACGTCCCAGCGACGTTCGTCGCGAGCAATTTTAGCGGCCTGTGCGCGCCCGGCATCGGTTGGCACCCCATCTGGGCGCACCAATCCCTCCCGGGTAAGAAGGCGGAGTGTGTAAGCCTCGCGAATGGGGTGGTGGGCGGCTAGCGCGAGCAACCCCTGGCGCCTATGCACTCGGGCCTGAAAGCCGCGGTGTCGGAATAGCGTAACGAGAACGCCGCGGTCCGGTGCAAACAGCAGTGAGAAAACGAAAATCCCGGCCGCCACGAGAACAATGATCGGGCCAGTCGGCATGGCTGGCGCTGATGCTGATAGGACAGCCCCGAGATATCCTGATGCGCCGCCAATACAGCCGGCGATCCAGATCATTTTGGTCGATCGATCTGTCCAGAATCGTGCGGCGACCGCCGGGATAATAAGCATCGCGACGATCAAGATGAGGCCCACCAGCTTGAGCCCAATAACCGTAACGGATAGCACGAGGCCCATCATCAGGAGGTCTATCCGTCTCACATCATAGCCGAGTGTCATGGCATAGTCGCTATCGAACGCTACTATGGTCATCGGTCGGCGCATGAGCCAGGTCACGAGTACGGCTAACGAGCCTCCAACGGCGATCAAGAGGGCGTCTTGGAAAAGCATTCCGGCGGTCGACCCGAGAAGGAAACCCTCAAGTCCTGCTTGCCTGCCGGCACTCATTCCCTGAATGACCGTTAGAAAAACAATACCGGCCCCGAAAAAGGTTCCGAGAATCGCTCCGATGGCTGCGTCTTCTGTAAGCCGGGTGCGGCGGCTTATCCATTCTATTAACAGCAGCCCGGTCCAGGCCGTCAGAGCAGACCCAGCAATGAGACCCAAAAGGCTTCGGCCGTCGCCGCCAAAAGTAACCATTAAGATGAATGCGAGGCCGATGCCGGGTAGCGTTGCGTGGGCGACTGCATCTGAAATCAATGCGCGCTTTCGTAGGAAGGGAAATGTACCTGATGCGCCTGCCGCGAAGCCGAGAACCCCGGCACCGATCGCGACCAAGGTAGCGTTGTAGCCGGCCTGCAGGAAAAACGCCTCGACGAATAGGCTCAATGTCCGTCGTCCATTATAGCTAATTCGCTGAGATGGGTGGTAGCTAGTCGCCCGCCAAACGTTGCCTGCAGGTTTTCTGTCGTGAACGTCGTCGCGACCGGCCCCTCGGCGATGCGCCGCACGTTGACCAACAGTATACGGTCGAAATAGTCACGTATCGTAGCGAGGTCATGGTGAACCGCGACGACGGTTTTACCATCTTTTCTAAGCAATTTTAGTACCCCGATGATCGCCCGCTCCGTCGCGGCATCGACGCCTGCAAATGGCTCGTCGAGAAGGAGAAGATCAGCGTCCTGCGCCAGTGCACGGGCGAGAAACACGCGTTGTCGCTGTCCGCCCGAGATCTGCCCAATTTGACGATTGGCAAAGTCGGCGAGGCCGACGCGATCAAGGCACTCAAGAGCTTGGGCCCGCCCCTGGCCAGAGAGCCGCCCGAGCAGTCCAAGTTTGCGATAGAGTCCCATCTGAACGACATCTAGGACCGTTGTTGGAAAGTCCCAGTCGACGCTTGCGCTCTGCGGTACGTAGCCGATGCGCGCGCGTGCGTTTCGTAGCGTATCTCCGAAGACGTATACCTCGCCAGACAGGCGCGGAATTACACCCAGCGCGGCCTTCAGGAGAGTTGACTTGCCGGCTCCATTTGGGCCGACAATGGCCGAAATTTCCCCAGTACTGAAGGCGGCATCAACGGAGAAAACCGCAGGCTTCTCGCTATAGGAAACCGTCAGCCCATGTATGGCGAGAGCCGCGTCGCGTGGCGCACGCGCTGGACCGACGGCGTGGCCCAGGTCGGATACGATCGCAGGTTTTATTGTTGGAGACATAACCGATCCTTCAGTTTAGGAAGCCTTGCATGCCGGTAACCGGCGCTTGGCCACCCATTGCGCTTGTGATGGCCGTTGCATTGTGTTCAATCATTCCGATGTAGGTGCCTTCGTAGGTACCCGGCTCGCCCATTGCATCGGAATATAGCTCTCCTCCGATGATCACTTTGTGACCGCGTGCAGCTGCACCCTCAATCAGTGCACGGATGCTACGATTCGATGCCGAGGTCTCAACGAAGACTGCTCGTATGTTGCGCTCAACCAGCAGGTCGACAAGCTCGGAGATACGCCGCAGGCCAGTTTCCGATTCGGTCGAGATGCCCTGTATGCCCACGACCTCGAACCCGTGTGCCCGGCCGAAATAGCTGAACGCATCATGAGAGGAAACGACAACTCGGCTTTCGTTCGGAACCGTTGACAGCGCCGCACTGGCGAAGTTGGCGAGCTTTTCCAGTTGTAAGAGATAGGCTTCGGTATTTGCGCAAAACTCTTCTTTACCCGCGGGGTGCGTATCAATTAGAGAATCGCGGACGTTGATAACAACGCGTGACCAGAGTCTCGGGTCCATCCAGAGGTGCGGATCGAAGCGGTTTGCATAGTCTTCGGAACCGATTAGCAGGTCCTGCGGCACGTTTTCGGCCACGGCTACGACCTTGTTTTTGACAGCCAGATCGAGAAGAAAATCCTCGAGCTGTGCCTCTAGATAGAGGCCGTTCCAAAGCACCAAGTCAGCATTCGCCATAGCCGCGATGTCAGAACGTGTCTGCCGATAGGCGTGCGGATCCACGCCCGGACCCATAAGCGCCTGCACCTCGATCAGGTTTCCTCCGATCCGGGAGGCAGCGGCGGCAATCATGCTGGTGGTGGTGACGACCTTCAATCGTTCCAATGCCAACGCAGAGCCCATGGGCAGATAGAAGGCGAATGCAGCCAGTACGGCGATCAATCTTCTCTTGGTTAGGCTCAAATAATTTACTCCGGCCGGACTTATTCATTGCCGGCGCCACCGGCATCCACATGCGGTTTTATATAGCTGAATAACCTTACGGTCAAAATTGCATGTGTATATAAAAACTGTAGCCATAGCTACATCATGCCCGCCCCGAGCCAACAGTTGGCCAAGAAGCCCTAGACAAAAGTGAAGATGGCCAGCCCATTAGCTGAGCAGAATCGAACGAGTTTATGGTGGGTTAGCTTCGGTTTCGGCTCAATCTTTTCGAGACATCCGAAGATTGGATAAGACGTACTGCAGGCAAGATTTCCGGCGAGGTAGAGCCTGACCGTCTGCTAATGACTCACACTTTGGCCGGTATACCGCTTGCGGCAGATTTCGCGATCGCCTCGTGGATTGCCGCCGTATGGGCCATCTCGTCGGGGCTGAAGAGGTAGGTTTCCTTACCCTCGCATGCTGCAGCGAAATTCTCGTCGTTGGCGCGAATCTGGGAAATGATGTCACGGGCAGGCAACTCAATCTCGTTTACAGAACCTCCGCCCTCCTCGACTGTACCCGCCCCGAAACAGGTAGTGATCTTAGTCGTATCCATCCAGCCATTAGCCCGGGCCCAGCCCTTTGACCCCATTACATGCAAGTGCATGGTGGCAGGTGTCGTCATAAGGTTGGCAAGGTAGCCTGTTATTCCGCTTTTGAATTTTACTAGAACGGAACCAACGTCGTTTTCCAACGACTGGGTTACAATTTGTCCGTAGACTTCGCGCATTGGCCCACCATACCAGCACATGATGTCAATCATGTGTGCGCCGAAATGAACGATCCCGCCGGTCGGGGCCTCAGCCGTGGCGCGCCGCCAGCCCTCGACGCCGATCTGGCCTTGGTGGCTGAGGTTAGCCTCAATATGATGGATGTCGCCGAGGTCGCCTGTCCCGATAATCCGCTTGATTTCCTGTATGGCTGGACCATAGCGGTAATTGTGGCCGATGCCTAAGGTGAGCCCGGACGCTTTCATCGCGTTTGCAGCGCGTTCACCGTCGGCCTTATTGAGTGCAAAGGGTTTCTCGGTTAGCACATGCTTGCCGGCTGCGGCGCCAGCTACGATCTGGTCGCTGTGTTGAGAATGGGGTGTAACCAGCACCACAGCATCGATATCGGGATCATTCAGTGCGTCTTCGTAATGTGCGGTCAGTTTCAGATCATGTGTGTCGCAAAACCCTTGGACATTTGCGGGTGCAAGGTCGACCGCTCGAGTAAACTGGATCTTTTCGGATCCCCTGGACGCCGCCACATGGTTTTGGCCCCACCAGCCTAGGCCAACGATTGCTGCATTGATCATTTTTGTTTTCCTGTCCTCAGGCTTGTCGGTCGCCGCGTTAGGCAACAAACTCGCGTTTTCCCGATTTGATAGAAACGGCCATCGCATCCAGCGCAGCCACGTCGTGTATCATCTGTTCATTGGTGAACTTATATAGCGCGGTGCCAGAAATTGCGTCGGCGAATCCTTCCATATTGGCGCGTACAGGATCAATCATGTCCAGATCTATGGTCTTTGCTTCGCCGCCGCGCATGGCCACCTCGACGCTCGTCGGGCTGGTCATCTTTGCCCAGCCTTTGGAACCGAGAACGTTGCCCATACGGTTGTCGTGGGTGACCATAACATTTCCGATATAGGCCGATGCGCCGCATTCGAAGGTGAGCAGCGCTGACGCAGTATCACGCGGGATTATGCGCTCTAGAGCTTGTGCATAGACCTCGGTGATCGGCCCTGCGTAATGCTGGAACAGGTCTAGATAGTGGCTGCCCATATGCCATAGCCCGCCGCCCGGCGCTTGTTCGGGGTCGTGTCGCCAAGCGTGGGGGCCGGACAGTGTGTCATGAGAGGTGTTACCCTCCATATGCATCACCTCGCCGAGTTCGCCGGCATCAATCATTTGCTTGATCACCGTTTGCGGTGCGCCGTAGCGCTGGTTGTGCCCCAGACCAAGTTGAATGTTAGCTGCTTCTGCAGCGGCCACCGCGCGTTCGGCCTCGGCCTTGGATAGTGCGAAGGGCTTCTCGGTGAAGATGTGTTTGCCTGCCCCGGCCCCTGCCACAATCTGTTCGGTGTGCTGTGAATGGGGTGTAACAAGAATGACTGCCTCTATCGCGTCGTCTGCGAGCACGGCCTCGAAGCTGGGTGCTGTTCGGGCACCAATTTCACGGGCTGTCTTTTCCGAGAGATCCGAATTCAGGTCTACGACCGTATCAATTCGTACCTTGTCACTTTTCTCATGCAGTGCCCGAATGTGAGTCTGTCCCCACCAACCAAGCCCAATCAAAGCTACATTCAGCATATCTGTTCCCCCTTCGACGCCTATCATTGCGCGAAGTGGGGTCCTGAGTCTGCCGCAAGGACGCCTTGCTCAAATCTTGAGACATTGGATAATCACGTGCCCAGCAGGAGAATCGGCATGGTAGGAAGATTCGGCATCAATGGAGAACTCTTATGAAGTTTGGCCTCTTTGGAAGTGCTCAGGCAAAACGCGGCCAAGGTCCGGATGTGGACAGCTCAAAAGGCTATCGCGACTGGTTGGAATACAACACTGAGGCCGAGGCGCTAGGGTTCTACAGCTCATTTGCCGTGGAGCATCATTTCACCGGTTTTGGTCAGGTTTCAGCGACCCTGAACCTGCTAACCTATTTGGCGGCCCAGACATCGACGATCCGGCTAGGTACGGCGGTCATGGTGTTGCCTTGGCATAATCCGGTGCTGCTTGCTGAGCAGGCGGCGACTGTTGACTTGCTGTCGGGTGGACGCCTCGATATGGGCGTGGGAAAAGGCTATCGATTTAACGAATTTAAGGGTTTCGGGATTCCTATGGAGGAGGCAGACGGGCGGTTCGAGGAATCCCTGAAATTGCTCAAAAAATCATGGACCGAGGACCAGCCCTGGACCTATGACGGCGAGTTCTGGTCCTACGAGGATGTCGTTGTCGAGCCTCCGACGGCGCAAAAACCGCACCCGCCCTTCTGGATGGGTGCCGGTAGCCCGGCGTCGATCGAGAAGGTCGCCGAGCGCGGTTATAATCTGTTGCTCGATCAATTTGCGCCGCCAGCTACGATTAATGACCGTATTGATTTGTTCCGCAAGGCCGTCGAGGCTCGGGGGCGCATGTTTGATGCAAGTGAAGTAGGTGTCGCGCGAGGCCTCTATGTTGCCAAGGACGCTGGCGACCGCGACCAGGCAATTGAGAACCGTATCAATGGGCGCAGGCGCGTCGACAATCTGGCGCAACGTCCGGATGGTGGGAATAAGGCCTCGATCATGTCGTATGACGACACGATCGAGACTACCGCGGAAGCCGCAATTTACGGGACGGTCGATGAAATTGCAGAGAAGATCCAGACACTGCACGATTCAGGTATCCGCTACCTGTTATTTGCCGACGGTGGCTCGGGCATTGAGGGGCTACGTACCTTCTCGAAGGAGATCATCCCTGCATTTTCTGATGCCGACGCTGCAGAGGCTGCGGAATAGGGTGGGTTACTATGGCGCTTGAACTCTATCACGCGGCTCACTCGACTTGTAGCCAGAAGGTGCGCATCTGCCTTGCCGAGAAGGGCCTCGAATGGGTCAGCCGGCCTGTCGACTTTTCTGCGCGCGAGAATCTGTCCGCGGAATATATGAGAATTAATCCGAACGGTGTGGTCCCGGCATTCGTGCATGATGGTACGCCGATCATCGAGTCCACGGTGATGTGTGAGTATCTTGAAGAGGTTTGGCCAAACGAGCCCAGACTGTCTCCTGAAGATCCCAAGAAGCGTGCCGCGATGCGGGCCTGGCTGCGGTTCATCGACGAGGTGCCATCGATGGCTGTGCGTGTGCCGTCGTTCCAGAACGTATTCCTCGACCGTTTCAAAGCGATGAGCAAAGAACAATATGTCGAGTTCCGGGATTCAAACTCGCTTCGCCGAGATTTTTTTATGCGCATGAACCACACTGGCTTCAGCGATGACGAGTATGAAAATTCAATGCTGCAGTTGCGCGCGACTGTTGATCGCATGGAAGAGACGCTGACCCGCGAGGGCCCTTGGCTTATCGGTCAGCAATTCACGATTGCTGATATCTGCGTTGCGCCGTTATTCGAGCGGATGCAGGAATTGGCCCTGTCGGGCATTTGGGAAGATGCCCCGGCTGTCACTGACTGGTTTTCCCGTATCCGCGCACGGCCTTCGTTCGAGACAGCGTTCTATCCAGGTTCGCGCCTCTCCGAGGTGTATCCTGAAATTGTTGTGGGGCTGGAGAACTAAGCCCCTATCTTTCTATAACCGCGTGGCGAAGAGCGGCACGAGCGAGTAGCCGTGTGGATGGAAATCTCGGGATGCGCGCAGGGTCCCAAAAGTGCGGAGCCCTCGAGGCACAGAGACCCACCCTCCGCCGAGCAGGCAAAGATACCTATATGTTTGTTAACCCAGCGGCCTGAACGCCTTGGTGGACTTACTATTTCTTAGGCACCTTTATCTCTTTTTCTTTGGTTGGGCCGTTGGCCATCGACCATGCCCCGTAACCGCCGCGCATATGCGCAACGGGTGTAAGGCCCATATCGTGAACTGCCTTCGCCGCTAATGCGGAGCGCAGGCCACCTGCGCAATAGAAGATGAACTTCTTTCCAGTCGTAAAGAGCTCACGGTGGTAAGGGCTTTCAGGGTCGACCCAGAATTCCAGCATCCCTCTGGGCATGTGCTGGGCGCCCGGGATCGTGCCATCGCGCCACAGTTCTCGGATGTCGCGGATGTCGACCAGGACAACATCCTCGTCAGCGTGAACGGCCATAACCTCCTCGACGGTCATTGTCTCGATCTCTTCCTCTGCTTCGGCGCAGAGTTGCTTGATACCTTTGGTAATCATTGCTCTTCCTCAAATGTCTTTCGGCGGCATTTATTTTCTTGAGTTTGTTGAAGGATAATATAGCTGAAGAAATGGATCAGGACTCGAATCTACACCCCTGTTTTGTGCTATTCATAAGTTGAATTTGATTGCACCCCCTCGGCGCACCCAGTCAAAAATTGTACTAAAACACCTCATAGGGACGAGAGTTATGAGCGAGATGATCCAGGTAGGAAATATCAAGGTTGCTGCGGAACTCTACAACTTTATCAATGACGAAGCGCTTCCGGGTACTGGCGTTGATCAGGGGCATTTCTGGGCGAACGTCGACGCGCTAGTAAATGAATTGGGACCCCGCAACGCCGAGCTTCTAGCGAAGCGTGACGATCTGCAGGCCAAGCTCGATAACTGGCACGAGGCCAACCGCGATTCCGAGTTCGATCCAGTTGCCTACAGGACTTTCCTTGAAGAGATTGATTATTTGGTTGCAGAAGGTGATGCCTTCGGTGTCGAGACCGCCAACGTCGATCCAGAAATCGCGTCGATAGCTGGCGCCCAATTGGTGGTGCCAATAACCAATGCCCGCTATGCGCTTAACGCGGCGAATGCGCGCTGGGGTAGTCTCTATGACGCGCTCTATGGCACGGACGTGATTTCCGAGGATGGTGGCGCTGAGCTCGGTAAGGGCTACAACTCGGCCCGTGGCGCCAAGGTCATCGCCTATGCCCGAGATGTGCTCGATTACGCAGTACCGCTGGCGTCCGGCTCACATGCCGATGCAACGGGCTACACCGTCGAGGATGGCGCACTGACTGTAGCTGCCGGCTCGGGGCTGACCGGGCTCGCTGATCCCGAGCAGTTCATCGGCTATCGTGGCGATGCCGTGTCTCCGAGTGCGGTCTTACTGGTCCATAACGGTCTGCATATAGAGATTGTGATCGACCGGGACCATTCAATCGGCATGGATGATGCCGCTGGCGTCGCGGATCTGTTACTCGAAGCAGCAATGACTACTATCATGGATTACGAAGATTCCGTCGCCACCGTAGACGCCGAGGACAAGGTTGTTGCTTATTCTAACTGGCTCGGCCTCAACAAGGGCACCCTGACCGCATCCTTCGAGAAGGCTGGCAAGCTCGTCGAGCGCGCCATGGAAGGTGACCGGTCATATACTGCCGCGGATGGAAGCGATTTGACGCTGCACGGGCGTTCGCTGATGCTGGTGCGCAACGTCGGCCACCTGATGACCATCGGAATGGTGACCGATAAGGATGGAAACCCAGCCTATGAAGGTATTCTGGACGGCATTTTTTCGGCGCTGATTGCTATGCATGATTTGCAGGGCAATGGCACCCACGCTAACAGCCGCGCCGGCTCGATCTATGTGGTGAAGCCGAAGATGCATGGCCCCGAAGAGGTTGCGTTCTCCGACGAGCTATTCGGCCGGATTGAGGACGCGCTAGGCCTAGAGCGATACACCATTAAGATGGGGATCATGGACGAGGAACGCCGCACCACGGTGAATCTTAAGGAATGCATCCGGGCGGCCAAGAGCCGCGTATTCTTTATCAACACCGGCTTCCTCGACCGTACGGGAGACGAGATGCACACCTCCATGGAGGCCGGTGCGATGATTCGCAAGGGCGACATGAAGGCCGCCCCGTGGATCCAGTCTTATGAGGACTGGAATGTCGATATTGGGCTCGAATGTGGCCTACCGGGCCACGCCCAGATCGGCAAGGGTATGTGGGCCATGCCAGACCTGATGAAGCTGATGATGGAGCAAAAAATTGGCCATCCGAGTGCCGGGGCGAACACCGCATGGGTACCGTCACCGACGGCGGGCACCCTTCATGCGCTACATTATCACCAGGTTGATGTTGCTGCTCGGCAGGCCGAGCTTAGGTCGCGCGACCGAGCGAGCTTGGACGATATTCTGGCCATCCCGGTTACCGATCGTCCGAACTGGCCCGAGGCTGACATCCAGGCCGAGCTCGACAACAACGCCCAGGGCATTCTGGGTTATGTCGTACGCTGGATCGACCAAGGTGTGGGCTGCTCTAAGGTGCCCGATATCAACAACGTCGGGCTGATGGAAGACCGCGCGACCCTGCGTATCTCGAGCCAGCACATCGCCAACTGGCTTCATCATGGCATCGCGCCCAAAGAGCAGGTTATGGAGACCATGAAGCGCATGGCCGGCGTGGTTGATGAACAGAATGCTGACGATCCGCTGTATCGTCCTATGGCTGCGGATTTTGAGGGTTCGATTGCCTTCCAGGCAGCTTGTGACTTGGTCTTCAAAGGATTAGCACAGCCGAACGGCTACACTGAGCCAATTCTGCATGCCCGCCGGATCGAAGCGAAAGCGAAGTTCGGCGGCTGATAAACCCTCCCACACCGGGTACCACGCTCGCATGTGGGCTGAGATACTGCGAGCTCTAATGCGCGGTTTCTGTCCGTTGGTGCCATGCCGAAATCTCTGCCGGCCAAAGACCGTGCGCGTGCAGATTCTTTATGACGCGCCGATATGCGTGGATTGGTTAAGTGAGCAAAGGCCTGCTCCAAACTGATATCGGATTGGACTTTTGCAGCTATACATCTTGCGCACGGCTTTTGTAGCCCTTTTGAAGGCGCCTCAATAGCACTGCGGCGAAATAGTCGGCCAACGCGACTCGCGCCAGCTTGCAGGCCTCGTCGTTTGTGAAATCACCCTCTTCGATGAGTTTATTCAACTCCCGTTCTGCGGCGAGTAGTCCGATTTGGTGCGCAGTCTCAAAGTTTCGGCCGTCGGCGTGCAGGGGGTTCGAAGGGTCGAGACCCCATTTATCGGTATAAAGCCGGCGCGCTAAAGGCGCTCGTGTTGCCGGTAGATTTGAGACGCGGACGTCAAAGGTATTGGCCAGAAACGATGTCATTGCCAGCAGCGGTTCCTCACCGGATAGGGATGCGTCCTCGTTGACCCGTTCGGCGGCCGCCACGAGCTCTGGAAAATGGTCGGCGTGGGTTTGAAAGAAGTCCGTCACCTGTTCATCCGGCGACCGGTCCGAGCCGGAACTCTCTGCGAGTATAATATCTGTGTTGGTTTTCTGATTTTGGTAGCTCTCATAGAGTACCAATACCGCCCTCGCAACGGTTGCGTTCCACGTAACAAGGTCACGGACATCTAGGTCCGTCAGGTTCAGTTTTCTGAAAAGCTCGTCGCGAAAAACTTCCATCAAGTCTCCATGTAGGTGCGTCTCATCGCCATCCGCGATGTCACTTAGCTCGAGCTCGAATCTCTTGGTGAGCTTCATTAGGAGGGGCACCGTCACATTGCGCCGATTGTGCTCGATCAGGTTCAGGTAACTAGCGGAGATGCCCAGCTCCGCAGCGAGCTTAGCTTGGCTCAGGCTCTGCTGGCGCCGTAATCGTCTAATCCGCCCGCCCATCTGCGGTTTATCCGTATGTTCGTGATCAATGCTGGTCATTTTTTGATACCTAGCGTTGATAGTTTCCTCTAACTAATGAAACAATTTTACAAAAATTTACAATGAATCGTGTTGGCCTCTATAGGGTTATAGAATTTTAATAGATTTTTGTAAATACTTTACAATTTTCTGAGTTTGTTTCGTACCAAACGCACCGAAATGCGACCACGGGCAATCAATGGCACAACGAACTGGCCTTCTGGTGCTTTGAATAGACGATCGAAATGAAGGTTACCGACGAGGCTCCTACCTCCGATTGTATTCGGTCACTAAGGCGCGCGGAGAAGCGCAAGCGGATACGTTAAGCGGCGGGATCAGTCATTTAGCCAATCTGAGAAATACTTGGCTGCGTCGCCGTCGAGTTTGTCAGGGTCGGCCTGAAACAGTTCAAGAAGTACCCCATCCGGAGCTGGGCACATGATATATTTCCAAGCTCCAAAATCACGGATGTTACTGCGAAATGCCACACCGTTGGCGCGCAAGCGAGCCTCCAAGGCTTCGAGGTCGTCAGTACGAATGCCAATGTGGTGGACAGCGCCTTTGCCATCGTCGCGGGGCGACTGCTCATAGAGATGAATGCGGCCCGAACCAAGGCGAATGAAAACATTTCGCGCACCGCCGAAGTCGCCGTCAAATGCCACCTCGGCACCCAGCATGTTCCGCCACCAAGATATGGTTGCTTCGATATCCTCGGCGAAGAGATGTGTGTGGTGGATATGTTCGGTCATCGTAAAAACGGGGAAATAATTACTGAGGGAGCCTATTAGGCTAACATGTCACTTTCAGTTATGCGTGTCCGAAAAGAAGAAAGAAGCTCGGTAGCCGCGCAATGACCCTGCCGCCCTGCGAACTATCTTCTCGGCCAAGCGATACTCATAAAGGAGATGTTGGATGCCTGCGATCAGCGCGCTCATGCCTTATGAGAAAAAATTCATCGAGGTGAATGGTCGCCGCATGGCCTATGTGGACGAGGGGGTGGGTGATCCTATCGTCTTTATGCATGGTAATGCGACGTCATCGTACATGTGGCGCAATATTATGCCCCATCTCCAAGGGTTTGGGCGCTTGATTGCTATTGACAATATCGGCCAGGGCGATTCCGAAAAACTACCCGAAAGCGGGCCTGGAAGTTACCTGATTCCCGAACACCAGACGTATATCGACGGAGCGTTCGCCGCGCTTGGCATTGAGAAGAATGTTACCCTTGTGATGCATGACTGGGGCGGGACCCTTGGGCTTTCCTGGGCCGAACGACATCCGGACGCAATCAAAGGGCTGGCCCATTGTGAGATTATTGTAGCGAACCATACGAGCTACGATTCCTATAAAGATGGGCACGGTGCACGGGTGCAGCTTGCCCAGGGGCCTGATGGCGAGTCTCTAGTTCTGGAAGACAATTTTTTTATTGAAAACGTCTTCACCGGCGGGGTGATCCGTGAGGTCGATGCCGAGACAATGGCTGAGATCCGGCGCCCCTATGTGGAATCGGGCGAAGCACGTCGTCCCACGTTGGCCTGGGTGCAGCAGATACCGATTGGCGGGAAACCCGAGTTTGTTGCCGAGCTATCCGAGCGCCTATCGAATTGGGTGGGTAGCGTTGATTGCCCGAAACTTTTCATTGAAGCCGATCCGGGCCAGATTATCGTCGACCGCGATTTTGATATCATCAACAGCTGGACCAATCAAACACGCATCAAGGTCCGAGGTCTCCACCACCCGCAGGAAGACTCACCCCATGATATTGGCAACGCGCTTGCCGATTGGTACGGCGCGCTGTAATCGAGTCACGACTAAGTTTGGCAATGGGAGGCGTGAATGGCGGATTACGAACAGGTTTGGGGCGAAGTAGATTTCTACTCGGATAGTAAGAAGATTGCCGCCTATCTCTATCGGCCGAAAGACTGGGCGCCGGGCGACCCACCACGCCCGGCGATCTGCGTGCTACACGGCTATTCGGGGATGAAGGATGTCTACGGCATGGATGTTCCGCAGTGGCTTTGGGAGGCCGGCTATTTCGTGCTCTCACATGACTATCCGGGCTTCGGAGTAAGCGAGGGAGAACGCGGACGTCACCGCCCACTCGAACAGGCACAGAGCATTTATGACGGGGTCACTTATCTGCAGACCATAGATGGGGTAGACCCAGACCGGATAGGTTTTTATGGCTCGAGCTATGGTGGCGCGCATGCGATCTGGTGTGCCGCTTTCGATGAACGTGTGAAGGTTGTGGTATCAGCTGTTATGGTCTCCGACGGCGAGCGCTGGATGGAGTTTGTGCGTCGCCCGCATGAGTGGCAGGAATTCAAGGCACGGGTTGAGGAGGCTGAACGCAAACGTGTGCTGACTGGCGAGACAACTAAGATTCCCCTACCCGAAATAATGTTGACTGATCCGCACACGCAAATGGTGTTGGATGATTTCCATTCCAAAAGCGCGCGCTACAACTCTGAATATGATCTTGAAAGTGCGGCGGCGAACATGCGCTATAAGCCCGAATGGGTGGCGCACAGAATCTCGCCGCGTCCGGTTTTGGTGATCTATGCAGAGAAGGACAACCTCGTACCACCACAAGAACAGCTTTCCTGTTACGCAGCGCTCGGGGAGCCCAAGAAACTGGTGATGCTCCCCGACGCGCAGCACTACGAATCCTACCAGTTCTGCGACGCCGAGAAACACGCCATCCAGAAGGCCGAGGCCTTGGAATGGTTTGACAAGTATCTTTAGAGCCGGCAACGAGCGGAGCCTTGTCGATGAAAAATCTCTGGTTGGAGCGCGATGCGCGTGTTTATGTTGGCCGCTACCGCGCACGGGGCGTTAACGCGGATATCGCCCGACGCATCTACACGACGCGTCTGCTTGGCAATGACCCGCGCCTCGTTTTGCACGGCGGTGGCAACACATCGGTAAAGACGGTCGCGATGGATGTTACGGGCGAGAGCGTCGACGTTCTGTGTGTTAAGGGTAGCGGTTGGGACATGGGTAACATTGAGCCTGCCGGCTTACCAGCAGGGCGGCTCGGCCCGCTGCGCGAGCTGATGGCGCTTGAGAGCCTCGACGATGTCGAGATGGTCAATGTACAGCGGCGCAACCTACTAGACTCTAGCGCTCCGAATCCGTCGGTCGAAACGCTTCTGCATGCCTTTCTGCCGCACAAATTCATCGACCACACTCATTCCACGGCCGTCCTTGCCTTAACCAACCAGCCTGACGGCGCGGAGATTTGTCGTGATCTTTATGGCGAGAAGGCAGCGCTTGTACCCTATATCATGCCCGGTTTCGCGTTGGCTAAAGCCTGTGCGGGGGTGCACGCGAAGCATCCGGACGTCGAGGGCCTCGTTCTGCTTAAGCATGGAATATTCACATTCGGAGATAGTGCGGAAGACGCCTATGGGCGAATGATCGACTTGGTCAGCAGAGCCGAGCGTCGACTACGCGTCGGACGACGGAACCCTGTCTTCATAGCGCCCAAGACGAAGCCGCGTGCTGCTGCTGCGAAAATTGCGCCACGTTTGCGCGGTATGCTGGCGCAAACGAGTGACGCCCAGCCTACCCGTTTCGTGATGACGTTCCGTAGTAGCCCGTCGATCCGGCGTTTTGTCTCTGACCCAACTGCGAAGCGCTATAGTCAGCAGGGTCCGGTAACACCCGATCACGTGATCCGGATCAAGCCGAATCCCGTGATATTACCGGCTCCGGATTACGGTGACCTCGAGGGATTCTTCCGGGGCGCCAAACGGGCGCTCGCTCGTTATGAAATCCGCTACCGCGCCTACTTCGCACGCCAGAACGATCCCGCCAATCCGCGCACTCCCCTGGACCCAGTGCCGCGAGTTCTTCTGGTGCCAGGCTTGGGTTTCTTTGCAGCGGGCGTGAGCGCTGGAGCCGCGGACGTGGCGGCTGACCTGTATGAGAACAACATTGCCGTCATTACCGCCGCCGAGGCGATCGGCCGGTTCCGTTCTATCACCGAAGCACAGATGTTTGAGATTGAACACTGGTCGCTTGAGCAGGCCAAGCTTGGCAACGCGCCGGAGAAGCCGCTCTCCCGCCAGGTGGTCGCAATTACTGGGGCGGGTGGCGCGATTGGACAGGCTACGGCACGCGCATTTGCCGATGCTGGTGCTGTGGTTGCGCTACTTGATCTCGATGCTAATGTGCTGGTCCCACTCGCTGAACAGCTTGGCGGACTGGCGCTCACCTGCGATGTCACGAAGGACCGCGACGTTGACTTGGCCTTTACTGCGATCTGCGAACGTTTCGGCGGTCTTGATATCCTGGTCTCGAATGCGGGTGCCGCCTGGCAAGGCAGGATCGCCGATGTTGATGAGAAACTTCTTCGTGAGAGCTTCGAGCTGAACTTTTTTGCCCATCAGCGCGTTGCACAGGCGGCGGTAGGTATTATGCGGGCCCAGGGCACTGGCGGAGTTCTGCTGTTCAACGCCTCTAAGCAGGCCGTAAACCCGGGGCGCGATTTTGGGCCTTACGGCCTGCCGAAGGCAGCGACCCTCTTCTTGTCCCGCCAGTATGCGCTCGACCATGGCAGGGACGGTATTCGGGCCAACGCGGTCAATGCCGATCGGATTCGCAGCGGACTTCTAACTGACGATATAGTACGCAGCCGTTCAACGGCGCGCGGCTTGTCGGAGGATGCGTATATGTCGGGCAATCTTCTGGGACGCGAGGTGCTGGCTGAGGACGTAGCACAGGCCTTCGTTGACTTGGCGTTGGCGGACAAGACCACGGCAGCCGTCCTGACGGTCGACGGAGGGAATATCGAGGCCGCGCTGCGTTAGCGGTATTCAACCGCTTCGAGGGTCTGTTCGGACTGTGGGGATCGTTACCATGAAGGCCCTCGGCATTTTTGATGGCGGGTCAAACACGGCACACAATAATGATAACACATTCGGTTTTGTGGTCCCGAGCAAAATGTTAAGCTCTACGATGCACTTCGTAATGCGGATTACGGCGTAATTATACAATAATAACATAAAGTTGTGATTGGAGGTCGGCGTGCGTACGGGTGGTCAGATCTTGGTTGATACGTTGGTGTTGCATGGTGTCGATACCGTTTTCTGTGTGCCGGGTGAGAGCTATCTCGCAGCCCTGGACGCGTTGTATGATGTTCGCGAATCGGTTCGGGTCATTACCTGTCGCCATGAAAGTGGTGCGGCCTATGCCGCGGAGGCCTATGGAAAGCTGACTGGTCGGCCTGGTATCGCGTTCGTAACTCGCGGTCCTGGGGCATGCAACGCCAGCATCGGTGTGCACACCGCGTTACAGGATTCCTCCCCGGTGATTCTATTTGTCGGTCAGGTGCCGCGAAAGTTTCGCCGCCGCGAGGCGTTCCAAGAAATTGATTTCGAAGCTATGTTCGCGCCCATCGCCAAGTGGGCAGTCGAAGTCGATGATGCTGCCCGCGTGCCGGAGATCACCGCACGCGCCTTTGCGGTTGCAGCCGGGGGACGGCCGGGACCTGTAGTGGTGTCGCTCCCTGAGGATATGCTGACGGACGAGGTTGATGTTCTCGACGCGCAAGTTATTGCAAACGCAGCGCCGGAGCCGAGTGATAACGATATCGCTCGCTTGCGCGAGCTATTGGCCGCTGCCGAACGCCCGTTAACAATTTTTGGCGGTGGTGGCTGGTCGTCGGAAATCTGCATGGAGTTCGAAGCCTTCTGCAAGTCGAACGGCCTGCCGGCGGTTTCGTCGTTCCGCACAATGGATATCCTCAACAATGATCATCCCAACTTCGTTGGTGAGCTTGGCTACAACACCAATCCGCAGTTGGCCGAGCGTGTGCGCAATGCCGACCTGTTGCTGGTGATAGGTGCCCGGCTGGGCGAGACAACGTCCCAGGCTTATACGATTATTAAAGCGCCGCGCCCTGACCAGACGATGGTCCATGTCTATCCCGATCATTCGGAACTTGGTCGTGTATTCCAGTCTGACCTGCCCATTGTGTCCGGAATTGGTGAGTTTCTAGCCAAGGCGCGACGTCATATCCAGTTAGATCCCGACCGTTGGGCCGCTTGGCTTGAATCCGGCCGTGACGATTTTGAGGCTTGGACCGTTCCGGTCGATGTACCCGGGCCGCTCAACCCGGCGAGGTTGTTCGTGGAGTTACGCGACATTTTGTCCGACGAGGCTATCATCACTACCGATGCCGGAAACTTCGCAGGCTGGACTAGCCGGTTTTTCCGCTTCCGTACCTATCGCACCCAGTTAGGGCCGGCAAATGGCTCCATGGGCTATGGCATGCCGGCAGCGATCGCTGCTAAAGCCGCCCGACCCGACGCTCCCGTGATCTGCTACGCGGGCGACGGCGGTATCTTGATGACAGGGAACGAACTCGCGACCGCCGTTCAACACGATCTGCCAATCGTCCTGATTATTGCCAATAATAGTATGTATGGAACTATCCGGATGCATGAGGAGCGTGAATATCCTGGCCGCGAGATTGCAACCCATCTTCGCAACCCCAACTTCGTCACCTGGGCCCAAGCCTTCGGTGCTCTAGCCGAGCGTGTAACGGCGAACGACGAGTTTAGGCCGGCTATGGAGCGGGCGCTCGCTGCACGACGTCCGGCGGTGATTGAACTGGTCATGGACCAAGAGCTGATAGCGTCCAATTTCACGTTGACGCAATTGCGCGAGCGCGTACGAAACGTTGCCGGGTAGGTGTCCTCATGTCCAAGACGAAGGCGCTTTTTCTCGACCGTGATGGTGTGATCAATATCGATAGCGGTTACATATGGCGCATAGAGGATTTCATTTTTTGTGACGGTGTTTTTGAGGCTTGTGCTGCCGCACGGGACATGGGCTATCTGATTATTGTTGTAACAAATCAAGCGGGGATCGGTCGGGGGCTCTATACTGAGCATCAGTTTAACGCGCTTACCGAGTGGATGGAGATCCAGTTTCGCAAGCAGGGTGTCGAGGTCGTGCGGACATATTTTTCGCCAACTCATCCTGAGGAGGGTATCGGCGTGTACCGGCGCGAATCGTCCGATCGCAAGCCGGGCCCGGGGATGCTATTCAAGGCGCGCGATGCCTTCGACATCAATATGGCGGCATCGGTTATCGTCGGCGACCGCGAAACTGATATTGAAGCGGGCATCAACGGCGGTGTTGGGACCCGTATCATCCTGGATGGCACCGAGGATACGCGCAATACAAGCGCTGATGTGGTTGTAAGTTCGCTGGTTGAGGCTGTAGCGTGGCTCTCAGAAAACACCGAGTAGTCTGCTACAGTAGGTGACCAATATTGCTACCATCATGTGCGCGGATTTGAAAAACAGAAGTGCCACAGACGGCACGCAGAGTATCTATGTGCCAACTTATTAGGTCAGCCTCACGCTGAGCCGTGTGAGGAGCGAATGCCGCTACGCGGCGATGCACAGCCGCCAGTCGATCATCTCAAGCCGATCTTGGCCGAAGAAGAGTTCGCCGTCCACGACGATGGATGGCACGCTCCAGGCGCCGTCAGCGAGGGATTCGTCTGTGTTGGCTTGGAGCTCGGCAATGACCGCATCGGACCCCGCCGCTGCCACGAGGGCTGCACCATCAAGGCCGAGCCCGTCAGCGATCATCGCGACGTCATCCGGGTCGTTGATATTCCTCTCGTTGGCCCAGCAGCCGCGCATTAGGGCGCGGGTGATGTCATGTGGGTTTGCGCCGGTCTGGCCGGCGGCGATGATAACGCCCGACGACAGCAGGAAGGGTACCGGGAAGTGTTTGGGCTGTGGGTTCAGTGGTACTTCTCGCCAGGCGGCCCAGCGTGGCAGTTCGACCAGCCGATAGGACTGGAGCACCGTCGGCCGATCGTCCAGAGGACGGCCGGCGTTAGTCTCCTGCCACTGACGGCCCACGTGGGTTGGCATATAGGCGACCTCCCGTCCGTGCTTTTCGGCGATGGCCTTGAGCCCGTCCAGTGCGAGGTATGACCACGGGGATACGCACGCGTAATAGAACTTGATCGGGTCATTCATCGGGCAGCCTCCAAATGATTGGCGATGTAGGTCGGTAGAGCGAATGCGCCGACATGAATTTGGGGATTATAATAGCGCGTCGAGATATTGGTCTTATTGTAGCGGTCGGTAAGCCGCTCGACATGCAATTCGCGTACCGTGGGGTTGTCGCTGCCCCAGCCGAAAGCCATGAAGCCGCCGGCATAGGTGGGAACGGGTGCGATGTAGGTGCTTGCGTCAACGAAATGTTCGTCCAGCCGGCGCACTGTACGGGTCAACTCATCACCTTGGATCATAGTAACGCCGCTCTGGGTTACGATTACACCGCCGTCGGTTAGACACGTCTTACAGTCGGCATAGAATTCTGAGGTGAATAGGATTTCGCCGGGCCCGCGCGGGTCTGTTGAATCCACGATTATGACATCGAAGAGACGATTGGTGTCTGCGATGAACTTTGCGCCATCGCTGATCACGATGTCGGCGCGCGGGTCGTCGAAGGCACCGCTGGATATAGATGGCAAATACTTGGCACAAATTGCCATTACCGCTGCGTCAATCTCGACCATTGTGACCCGGTCGATGGGGTGCTTAAGGGCCTCGCGCAGAATACCGCCGTCACCGCCGCCGATGACGCAAATCTCGCGGGCATGGCCATGAGCCAGCGTCGGCACATGTGTTAGCATTTCGTGATAAATGAATTCGTCGCGTTCGCAGACCTGCATGATGCCGTCGAGCGCCATCACCCGGCCCCATTGGGCTGTCTCGTAGACCACTAGGTCCTGATATTCGGTTGTTTCCCGAAAGACGACGGACTCGATTTCGAGTCCGAGTTGAAAGCCGAATCCAAGGGGTTCGTCGAACCAGGCCCATTTGTGCCGACCGTGATCACCTTGCTTAATCAATCAACCACGCCCCGACGATTCTCGTTCACTGTCATAGTGCCTGGGCGGAAGGAGGTCTCCAGGATGGGTAGGCAATTCCTAGGATTGCAAGCTCCGCACATGAATATATCAATCGCGGCGAAATCACGTTCAGGCCAAGTGTGGATCGATATATGGCTCTCGGCAAGGAGTGCTACGCCCGACACGCCACCGGAATTCGAGAATTGATGTAGCTCCATATTGAGGATTGTCGCGGCAGCGGCCTCGGCCGCCCGGCGCAACGTATGCTCAATGTATGCGATATCTGTCAGATGCCGGGCGTCCCATAGGTCAACCAGCAGGTGGCAGCCGGCGAATGTGACGCCGTTCTCCTGGACGAAATAGTCTGTTAGGGACGCCGTTGCCACGGCGCGGGGCGCGTTTCTGGCCATCCCACGGGGTCTCCAAGAGGCATTAGTTGGACCGGAGCTTTTTAGTGGATTTCCCGACCTACGCAACCACCGAATGTAGGCCTAATCGGGGCAATGTGGTTCATAAATAGAGGTTTGGGTCGAATGTGTTTGGGTTAAGAAACAGCGGACTGGGTTGTTCAGCTCCTATGATAGGCAATATGAGGCCGGTAATAGAGTTTGAAAAACTAGAAAGCTTCTTCCGCCAGCGCCATCACCGAATCTCCACCGTTTGTGATGCTAGTCAGGTGCATGGAAGCTCGGGGCAGGATGTGGTCGGCGTAAAACTTGGTGGTGATGCGTTTGCTGCTAAGGAATGCAAAGGGCAAGTCGTCGCTAGTTTGCGCAGCAATGGCCGTGCGGGCCATCAGCCAGCCGCCGACCACGGTTCCCGTAAGATGCAGGAAAGGTACAGCGCCGGCGAACTTGCGGTCGGTGTCGTTGGTGTTCGGGTCGAGCATCCATTCCATGGCGCGGCGCAGCGTGAGGTTCGCGTCGGCCTGTGCATCGAGGATCGCCTGCAGTTTGGGGTCTTCGGTCTCCATCCCAGCAGTTTCGTCAAGCTCCTCGAGTAGTTCTTCCATGGCCGCACCACCGTCGCGCAAAAGCTTGCGGCCCAAAAGGTCGATGGCCTGAATGCCATTGGTACCCTCATAGATAGGGGCAATGCGGGAGTCGCGGAAATACTGAGCTGCCCCAGTTTCCTCGATGAAACCCATGCCGCCATGGACCTGAACGCCGATGGACGCGATATCAACCCCGAGGTCGGTGCACCAGGCCTTGACCACAGGGGTAAGAAGGTCTGTGCGGCGCTGGTTGTAGCCGCGCACCTCGGCATCGTCGTGATGGCGTGAGCGGTCTAGCGCCGAGTTAGTGTAGTAGGTTAATGCCCGCATAGCCTCAATCTGTGCGCGCATGGTCATCAACATACGGCGCACGTCGGGGTGCTGAATGATAGTAACGGATCCGTCTCCGCCCGAGACAGGCGCAGACTGTACACGCTCCCGCGCGTAGGCCACGGCGTGCTGGTAGGCGCGTTCGGCGACGGAGACGCCCTGCAAGCCGACATTCAGCCGTGCATTGTTCATCATGGTGAA
>PBMH01000018.1 GCA_002722515.1 Alphaproteobacteria bacterium
ATTCGACCAAACGCTTAGGGTCATTGGTTAGGCCTATAACAAGCGGGTGGGTCAAATTTTCAAGGCTGTCCGGCAATGAAACACCGGGAACATAGGGTACATTCGCGGCCTTGATGCCCCGATTGGCTAGATACAGGCAGGTTGGCGTCTTCGAGGTGCGAGATACACCAACGAGGACTATATCAGACCCGTTGAGTTCTTCCGTCCGTTGGCCATCGTCATGGGTGAGCGACCAGTCCATCGCCTCAATGCGGGCGAAATAGGCGGCATCGAGCTCATGCTGGCCGCCGACACGATGGGTCGGCTGTTGACCAAGATATTTGCCGACCGCCGCTATCACCGGATCCAGCACAGAAATGCAAGGAACCTTACGCAATCGACAGCCGCGGATCAGCTGCTCACATAAGTTATCGTCGACCAGGGTAAAGATCACCGGTCCAGGATTCTCACCTATCTCCTCAAGTACCAGATCCATAGCCTTCGGGGTGCGCGCCATCGGCCAGAAATGCTCGACTGAGGCGGATTCAGAAAACTGTGCCAAACAGGCGCGGGATACTGAGCGAATGGTCTCACCGGTTGAATCGGACACCATATGCAGATGAAAAACTTCTTCATTCTGGGCCATAGGCCACCCTATCAGCTGGGAGCAAATACAATGACAACGGGGATAAGTCTCCCAGACACGCTACGTCGAAAATTTATTCAACCTTATGCCGTCCGAAGACCCCACTGTCATCCCACGGGTGATAAAGTTTCCAACAGGCGGTATATGTTAATTGTTTCCCGGTGAGGGAAATTGTTTGACCCCAGTGATCCACAGATCCGATGTATACGAATACATTTCAGATCAACGATCTATGCATTCTGCAAACATGTACAGGTTTCCAGCACCCACATAACGGCCCTCCAGTGTGCCAATTTGTGAACAGACAGATATCCCTTAGATTCACCGCACATCTACAACATCAGTTCACTTTTCACTTCGTTTAATTACTATTTTTTAGGATGCGCCGGCACAGTCTGACCGGCATAGTCAGCCTTCCTCGAACTAGCTGCACAACAATTTCTAGCGTCAGTTTCTGAACCTGTGACCAACCTTTTCCTCAATGCTCTGTCTGGCCTTCCTGGTCCACGACCACCCTTCTGGTTTATGAGACAGGCTGGACGATACCTTCCAGAATACAGAGAAATACGAGCCGAGGCATCGGGGTTTCTTGATCTCTGTTACACGCCGGAACGTGCCGCTAATGTCACCTTGCAGCCGATCAGGAGATTTCATGCGGACGCCGCAATTCTTTTTTCCGACATTCTTGTTATCCCCGATGCACTCGGACAGAAGGTAAGTTTCATTGAAGGCGAGGGACCGGTGCTCAATCCGGTTCGCAATGGCGCGGACGTGGCTATGCTTGATCCCTCCCGGACCCTCGGTCATCTTGCACCGGTTTTCGAGACTGTGCAGCGTGTTCGCACCGAATTGCCCGATGAAGTTGCGCTGATTGGCTTTTGTGGTGCGCCCTGGACCGTCGCCTCCTACATGATAGAGGGCGGTTCCAGCCGAGACTTCAGTATAATTAAGAGCTGGGCTGTCCGTGAACGTAGGTGTTTTGAAACCCTGATGGGTATTCTCGTCGAATCAACCGCGGCCTATCTCCTTGGACAAGTCGAAGCTGGTGCCCAGGCGCTACAGATATTTGACACATGGGCGGGTAATGTCCCCGCGCGGGACTTTGATGAGTGGGTTATTTCGCCGACCGCGCGTATCGTCGCCAGCGTAAAAATGCAAGCGCCCGATATCCCTATCATAGGATTTGCGCGCGGGGTTGGTGATCGCCTCGAGAGTTATATCCGGGGTACTGGGGTAGATGCCGTGGGCCTCGACTCATCGATGACCGCGGCAGAAGCCGCTCAAAAAATTCAACCTATATGTCCAGTACAGGGAAATCTCGATCCTGCCTATCTGATGGTTGGTGGAGACGAGATGGAGAGGGCAGCTAACGAGATTCTTGATGAACTTTCGGGGGGGCCGTTCGTATTTAACCTTGCGCACGGTGTCCACAAAGATACACCTGTTGAGAATGTCGAGCGCCTAGCCGAGATCGTGCGCTCACGGCAAGCGTCTTGAGACGTCGGCGCCCATGATTACAGCTGTTGTTCTCTATAATCTCGGTGGTCCCGATCGGCCTGAGGATGTAGAGCCGTTTTTGTTCAACCTGTTCAATGACCCGATGATTATTGGTGCGCCGGCTCCCATCCGCTGGCTATTGGCGAAGACGATTTCGCGCCGCCGTGCACCCATCGCGCGAGAAATATATGCATACCTGGGCGGCGGGTCCCCGCTTCTGTCCAATACACGGGCCCAAGCCGCCGCCCTTGAGGCTGCACTCAATTCAGATGGACCGGGCGAATACAAATGCTTTGTTGCTATGCGTTACTGGCATCCAATGGTTGGGGCGGTGATGGATGAAGTTATCGCCTGCGCGCCGGACCGAATTGTCCTGATGCCGCTGTATCCGCAATTCTCGACTACCACCGTTGGCTCCGTGATGCGGGTCTGGGCGCGCAACGCGAACAGAAAGGATCTCGATGTTCCGGTGACTGCAATTTGCTGCTATCCCACAGACTGGGGATTTATCACCGCTGTTACGAATTTGTTGGGCGATGCGCTGACGGCGGCCAAACATATGCCTAATGACATCCGGATTTTGTTCTCCGCCCACGGTCTGCCCAAGAAGATCATCTCGGATGGCGATCCATACCAGTGGCAGGTCGAACGGACGTCCGCCGCAGTGATGCGGAAACTCGCTGACCGCTGGGATAACGAATTTGACTGGCTGTGTAGTTATCAGAGCCGGGTGGGGCCATTGCAGTGGATAGGGCCGTCGACCGATGACGAAATTGCGCGTGCGGGCGCGGAGGGAAAATCGGTGATTATCGTGCCAATCGCCTTTGTTTCGGAGCATTCAGAAACCCTAGTTGAGCTCGACATAGAGTATCGCGAACTCGCTCACAAGGCGGGCGTTCCGGAGTATATTCGTGTACCAACAGTGGGTACCGCGCCGGATTTTATCAATGGTCTGGCGGGTTTAGTGCGAGACAATGTTGATGCCGGCTGCAGCATCTGCAGCGGGGTTTCGGATGGCGTAGGCGGTCGGATCTGCGCTGCCGAGTGGTCGAAATGCCCGGTATCGACATGACGAGTAATCGAGTGGGTAGGCTTGATGGGTGATTTTTTGGTTGCAGCCTATCCCTGGGTGAAATCACTGCACGTAATTGCGGTGATTTCATGGATGGTGGGTATGCTCTATCTGCCCCGCCTGTTTGTCTATCACGCCGATTCCGTGCCCGCGTCCGATAAGTCTGAGACGTTTAAAGTTATGGAGCGCAGATTGCTCTATGCCATCATGAACCCAGCGATGATCGCGACTTTTGTGTTTGGGGGACTGCTGCTCGGCACCCCCGGGGTCGTTGATTGGACGGCACACTGGATATGGATCAAGCTCGCAGCGGTGGCGGCCATGACATTTGTCCACGGCGTCTACATTAAATGGGTTCAAGATTTTCGAGATGACGCTAATACGCGGCCCGCAAGAGCCTATCGGATTGCTAACGAGGTGCCCACGATTTTGTTGGTCTTGATTGTCGTGATGGTTATAGCACGGCCGTTTTAGTGCAGGTGCGACGGTTGCCCTTCTTTCCATGGCGGATCAAACATTGACTTGACGGACAAGGCGCACTGAGCGAGTAATAGTAGTCGCGTGAAGATAGTAGCGCGCAGCCTTCCCAACAAATCATGTTCTTCCGGCGTTTTCGGTCGGGGACCATGAACCCCCGCTGACCATAGCCAACGCTCTAAAAACTCGGCTCCAGGCCGTTTTCGCGCGTAGGTATCGCAACTGAACAGGCCTTCCCATGGAAGCAATTAAACTCCAAGATCTCAAAGACAAATCTGCCGCCGATCTCCTCACTTTTGCCGAGGAACTGGAGATTGAGGGAGCGAGTAATCTTCGCACCCAGGACATGATGTTTGCGATCCTCAAGGAACTCGCAGAAGACGAGGTGCCTATCACAGGCATCGGTGTGCTTGAGGTTCTCCAGGACGGATTCGGTTTCTTGCGCTCACCAGAGTCTAATTTCCTGCCGGGCCCCGACGATATCTATGTCTCGCCCAGCCAAGTTCGGCGCTTCGCACTCCGCACTGGAGACACGGTCGAGGGAGAAATTCGTTCTCCAAAAGACGGCGAGCGCTACTTCGCGCTTGTAAGGGTTGCACAGGTTAATTTTGATGATGTTGACCACACCCGTCACCGGGTCAACTTCGACAATCTGACCCCGCTCTATCCAGAACGAAAAATTGAACTCGAAATTGATGACCCCGAGAACAAGGATCATTCTTGCCGAGTGATTGACATGGTGGCGCCACTTGGTATGGGCCAGCGCGCCCTGCTCGTAGCCCCACCCCGTACGGGCAAAACAGTTATGATGCAGAATATTGCCAAGGCGATTATGGCTAATCACCCGGACATATATCTGATCGTTCTGCTGATTGACGAGCGGCCTGAAGAGGTAACAGATATGCAGCGAACCGTTCGAGGCGAGGTGATTTCATCCACCTTTGACGAGCCGGCATCGCGCCATGTTCAGGTTGCCGAAATGGTAATTGCCAAGGCCAAGCGGCTGGTTGAACACAAACGTGATGTGGTGATTCTTCTGGACTCCATCCCCCGTCTGGGGCGAGCCTACAATACTGTCGTTCCGTCCTCAGGCAAGGTTCTCACCGGAGGGGTCGACGCAAACGCCCTGCAACGCCCCAAGCGTTTTTTTGGAGCCGCTCGTAATATCGAAGAGGGTGGCTCATTGACGATTATATCGACTGCGCTAATCGAGACAGGCTCACGAATGGATGAGGTTATTTTTGAGGAGTTTAAGGGTACCGGTAACTCAGAAATTGTTCTCGATCGTAAGTTGTCGGACAAGCGCGTCTGGCCCTCGATCGACATAACAAAATCCGGGACCCGCAAGGAAGAGTTACTGGTAGACAAGGATGCACTCTCGAAGATGCATGTCCTGCGCAGGATCCTCAATCCCATGGGGGTCGTTGATGGCATGGAGTTTCTGCTCGGCAAGATGAAGTCGACCAAAAACAACAATGACTTCTATGACACAATGAACCAGTAGGCTCGGGGGCTTGTTCAGGAACGCCTATTTTTCATACAGCTGATACGTAATCCCCCGCCTGCCGCGCAAACGTTGCCGTTATTTGTAGCTCTTCATCAGACCCAAAATAACTGTAATTCCTACGCAATTAAAATTGTTGAGCCAGTCGTCTTGCGATCGACAAGGTCTTTGTGCGCCTGCACGGTCTCCGACAGAGGATACCGTTGGTTAATCTCAATTTTCACTGCGCCCGAGGCTACCACGTCGAAGAGGTCTCCTGCGCATGCTAGTAGCTCACCGCGTTCAGCGATGAAGTCGAATAGCATGGGGCGTGCGGCGAAGATCGATCCGTGGGCCGAGAGCTCTGATAGTTCGACGGGCTCGGGGGCACCCGATGCGTTTCCGAAGCTGATCAGGTGGCCGCGTCGCTGTAGGCACTTCATAGAGCCACGGAGGGTGTCCTTGCCGACGCTGTCATAGACAACCGGTACGCCCGCACCTTTGGTTAGTTCTTTCACGCGCGCGACGAAATCCTCGTCCTTGTAGTTGACTGTGTAGCGGCAGCCATGGGCTTTTGCCAGCTCGGCCTTCTCGTCGCTGCCCACTGTGCCGATGACTGTCACGCCCAAATGGTTGAGCCACTGGCAGGCAATCAGACCAACACCCCCTGCTGCGGCATGCCATAGCACCGTTGAGCCGGGCTCGACCGGGAAACAGGACTTGATCAGAAACTGCACCGTCATGCCCTTAAGCATCATGGCCGCGGCCTGCTCGTTGTTGATCGCGTCGGGCAGCTTCACGGCGATCTTAGCCGGCATTACGCGCTCCTCGGCATAGGCACCGAGTGGCATATCCGCATAGCCAACCCTGTCACCCACGGCTAGGTCAATCACGCCCTCGCCCACAGCGACGATCTCACCGGCACCCTCGAGACCCAGCCCGTTGGGCATTGGCACGGGGCGTGCGCCCGAACGCAGATAGATGTCAATAAAGTTGAGGCCCGCAGCGGTTTGCTTCAGTCGGATCTCGCCCGGGCCGGGGTCGCCGACCTCAACCTCTTCCCATCTCATGACCTCGGGTTCGCCGGCCTCGTGGAAACGGATTGCATGTGCCATGTCTTCCCCCTGACAAAGTTTCGTTGTGTCTCTGTTGGATCGAGCCTATCGCCCGAACCAATCGCCATCAAGATTGCAGCCCTCGAGTTTTAGCAGGCGAAGCTTGGTTTGAATTCCACCGCGACCGGAATAGCCGCCGCCGCCGCCGACCGAAACGATCCGGTGGCAAGGCACGATGATTGGGATTGGGTTCCTGCCGCAGGCCGTGCCTACGGCGCGGGCGGAGGAGCCGATCTCCGCGGCCAGGTTGCCATAGGTCCGCAGGCCGCCGAATGGGATTGCGCAAATTGCTGCCCAGACATTCTTCTGATGGTTGGTGCCTGCAGGCGCAAGCGGCAGAGAGAAGGCAGTGCGGGTGCCCGCGAAATATTCCGCCAGCTGGCAGGCGGCGTCGCGTAGCACGTCGGTGGTGGGCGGGGATGCCGGGTCATCGGTCCAGGTTAGCAAAACGATTGAGCCGCTCCTGTCCTTGAGGCAGACCCGTCCGACGGGAGTGTCAACGACGCATATATTTGTGGGGTCGGTCTCGCTCACAGCGAGAGTTCGCCTGTCAATTTGTTAGGGTCCGTAATGGGGGGGGAGCAGACTGGACCACGGCAGACGTATGCGGTTGCCTTTCCGTCGGCCTTTGACTTGCCTCCTGCGGGGTGCCCTTCTGGCAGGGTGGCGCCCGGCGTAATTACTGACACTATCCGGTCCGGGACCGAGCCGCGATAGGCGGCGCGGTGAAGCCGCAGTGTGTCGCGCTCTTCTGGGTCACCAATTATAGCGACCTGCGTTACTCCGGCGAGCAGGCCCGCAGCGCGCAGCAGGGTGCCGTAGCCAAATGCGTTCTCCTGCAGCTCGCCCGCGAAGGACTCTATTATTCGGATAGCCCGATCTCGGTAAACCTGATCTCCGGTCAGGTAATACATCCTAGTCAACGCGACGGCGAGCTGGCTGTTGCCAGAGGGGGTCGCGTTGTCCAGGCCGGTTCGCGTGCGTGTGATCACATCGGTGGCGAGGTCGGAGGTGAAGAAATAGGCGCCGTCGTTCGACGCGAAATGGCCCTCGACATAAGCCGCCAGGCTACCTGCGTCGTTCAGCAATTCGAAGTTGCCGGTTGCCTCGTGAAGCGCGATCGCCGCAGTTATCAATGCGGCGTAGTCGTCTAGGGTTGCTAAGTGTCGTGCCTCGGTGCCTCGCCAGCTGTGGGATAGCTCGATTGTATCGTCCGGCAGGTTGGTAGACAGCTGCTTGCGAACAAACCGGTATGCGTTGTCGGCAGCGTCGAGCCAGTCGGGCCGCGCAAAGGTCATCGCTGCCTCGACGAGCGCTCCTATCATCAGGCCGTTCCAGTCGGTCAGGATCTTGTCGTCGAGCGCGGGGCGGACCCGCGGCGCGCGCACCTCGAATAACGCCGCGCGCGCCGCGGCGAGCTGGGCCTCCGTGGCCTCATCTTTGAGCGCGGGGTTGTGGCTGCGGTTGAGAATATTGTGACCGTCCCAGTTTCCCTCGGGCCGGACGTCGTAGGCAGCCTTGAAGGTTGCCGCACCCGCGCCCAGGGCTGCGTCTATCTGGGCCTCGCTCCAAACGTAAAATTTGCCCTCGGCCCCATCAGAATCGGCATCAAGGGTCGAGTAGAAGCCGCCGTTGGGATGCGTCATCTCACGCAGCAGCCAGCCGACCGTCTCTTCGGCGCGTTGCTGGTACAGCGGGTTTCGGGTCCGCCGCCAGGCCTGTGCATATAGGGTCAGCAGCTGCGCGTTGTCGTAGAGCATCTTTTCGAAATGTGGCACCAACCAGGCCGCATCGGTCGAATAGCGGGCGAACCCGCCGCCGAGATGATCGTAGATTCCGCCTTGGGCCATCCGGTCGAGGGTTAGCGCCACTTTGGCCTTCGCCAAGTTGCTGCCATGGGCCCAAATCAGCTGTAATACTCCGCACTGGGGGAACTTTGGTGCCGTGCCAAAACCGCCATGTCGGGCATCGACCTGATCGGCCAACAGGTTGGCAAGAGCGGTAATCTCCTCTGGTCCCGGCGCTACGCCGGGTTTGGGGTGAGTCATCTCAGCGAGCGCGCCGAGAATCGCGCCGGTGTTTGACTCCACCTTTTCCCGCTCGTTACGATAAATCTTGTCTATATGCTCTAGCAGATCGGGGAAGCCCGGCCGGCCGAAGCCTGCGCGCGGAGGAAAATATGTGCCGCCCCAGAAGGGTTTTCCCTCAGGTGTGCAGAACATGGTCAGTGGCCAGCCGCCCTGCTCTCCCATCAGGCTGAGTGCGCCTTGGTAGATTACGTCCAGGTCAGGCCGCTCTTCGCGGTCGACCTTGATGTTGATGAACAACCGGTTCATGACTGTAGCGGTCGTCTCGTCTTCAAAGCTCTCATGGGCCATTACGTGGCACCAGTGGCAGGCGGCGTAGCCGATCGATAGCAGGATGGGTTTCTGCTCCGCGCGCGCCTTCGCTAGCGCTGCCTCGCCCCATGAATACCAGTGGACGGGATTGTCTGCGTGTTGCAGAAGGTACGGGCTGGTCTCTTTCGCCAGAAGGTTTCCGTTTTTTGTCGCAGACATCTGGAGCGGACTCTTGGGGGTTTGGATTGGAACAGCAAACTACAATGTTGGCCCCCCCTGGGGATAGACCGCGGATTTGTGAGCCAAAATCGGAGGGACAAATGAAATTTACGATTGATATAGAGTGCACGTTCGAGAGGGGGTCGACCCTTATGGTCCTGCCCGACGTGTTGGCCGCCCGGCGGGCGGCGTCGGCCAACGTCGGCAACCTTGCGAAGTAGCCGGGTTTGTCGGGCGACACCATCTATGCGCTGTCAAGCGGTGCCGGCTTGGCCGGGGGTGCCGTGGTGCGCGTTTCGGGGGCGGATGCCGATGCTCTGCTTGTCGCGCTCGGGGTCGGCGCGCTTCCCGAGGCGCGCCGCGCCGAACTGCGCGTACTGTCGTCAGGCGATGGGCCGATCGATCGTGCACTGGTCCTGCGCTTCCCGGGACCTGAAAGCTTTACAGGGGAAGATGTGGCGGAACTGCATATTCATGGCGGCCCGTCAGTCATTGAATCCCTGTTCGCGGCAATTTCCGGGACTGGCCTCGCCCGTCACTCAGAACCGGGAGAGTTCACCCGACGGGCGTTCGAGAACGGTAAGCTCGACCTGACTGCGGCGGAGGGTCTAGCCGATCTCGTGGCTGCCAGGACTGATGCCCAGCGTCGTTTGGCCCTGCGGCAGTATGACGGGGCGCTGGCCGACCTCTATGAGGGCTGGCGCGCGCTTCTCGTCGATCTAATGGGTCACGCAGAGGCCGAGATCGATTTCTCCGACGAGGAACTCCCCGAGGGCCTCAAAGCCAAGACATACGCACGGGTCGCGGCTTTGAGGGATGAAATCGTCCGGCATATGGATGCGGGCGAGCGCGGTGAGCGCATACGAAGTGGATTTCCCATAGTGATTCTGGGCGCCCCGAACGTTGGAAAATCTAGCATTATCAATCGGTTAGCGAATAGCGAGGTGGCGATAGTGTCCGAAGCGGCTGGCACGACCCGGGACGTAATTGAGGTCCAACTCAACCTTGGGGGATTCGCGGTGACCTTGTCGGATACCGCTGGAATTCGGGACGCGCGCGACGACATCGAGGCAGAGGGTGTTAGGCGGGCGGAGCAGCGTGCGGCCGATGCCGCCCTGTGTGTTGTGGTGCTTGACGCTCGTTACGAGACCGTGCCCGAACGGATTGCCGCGCTGATCACAGACGACTGTCTGGTTGTCGCCAACAAGCGCGATCTGCTCGTCGGCTCAGATGTGCCGGTTGATCTGCACCGCGAGCCATTGCTTGTCTCCGCGGCAACGGGCGAAGGCCTCAACGAACTGCTGGAGCGACTAACTGAAGAGGTCCGCTCTCGGCTTGGCGGATCGGAGGCCCCGCTGCCAACTCGCCAGCGCCATCGAGAGGCGCTCGCCGAGGCCGCTGCAGCGCTGGCCCAGGTTCCGGAGTCGGCCTATCCGGAGCTTGCGGCAGAAGAAGTCCGCTTGGCGCTGCGGGCGATCGGTCGGATTACCGGCCGTGTGGATATCGATGAGGTTCTCGACACCGTGTTCCGCGATTTTTGTATAGGCAAATAGAATTATGGGCGATCGGATGTTTCACGTGAAACGTTGGATTTCTAAAGCCTGCCGAGGCCATACTGGCGCCGGCACCTCTGAAGCTTTGACAGTCTCGGCGACAGGGCCTAAATAGCCCGCGCGATGAGCTCCATCACCGACACACCCTATCCCTACGACGTTATCGTCATCGGCGGCGGTCATGCGGGTTGCGAGGCTGCGGCTGCGTCGGCCAGGGTTGGTGCGCGGACCCTGCTCGTCACCAACAGGGTCGAGACTATCGGCGAGATGTCGTGCAACCCGGCGATTGGCGGGCTCGGCAAGGGCCACCTCGTGCGCGAGATTGATGCGCTCGATGGAATCATGGGGCGCGCCATTGATAGCGGCGGGATTCAGTTTCGGATGCTGAATCGCACCAAAGGCCCGGCGGTCTGGGGCCCCCGTGCCCAGGCGGACCGAAAACTCTACCGTGAGGCAGTGCAAGATCTCCTGGCCCGCCAGGATAATCTTGAGATTCTCGGCGTTGCCGTTGAGGACTTGGTGATAAACGCGGCGGGTGATGCGGCGGGCGTTGTCCTTGATGATGGGCGCCGGATCAGCGCCGGCGTAGTGGTGCTGACCACGGGCACTTTCCTGCGTGGTGTTATCCATATCGGCGAAACTCAAACGCCGGCCGGTCGCTTCGGCGAAGCACCTTCCATGGGCCTGTCTGCAACGCTGGAGCGTGCTGGTTTCGCTCTAGGCCGGCTCAAGACCGGTACACCACCTCGCCTGGATGGCCGGACGGTAGACTGGTCGCGGCTCGACCGCCAGCCCGGTGACGACCCGCCCGTCCCCTTCTCCTACATGACCGATGCGATCACCACCCCACAGATTGACTGCCATATCACCTATACTGGACCAGACACACACGCCCTGATCCGCAAAAATCTTGACCGCGCGCCGATCTACACTGGCCAGATTGCGAGCGGTGGCCCGCGCTACTGCCCGTCGATTGAGGACAAGGTCATACGGTTTGCCGACAAGACCCGCCACCAGATCTTTCTTGAGCCCGAGGGCTTGGACGATCACACAGTCTATCCTAACGGTATCTCTACATCGCTTCCCGAGGACGTCCAGCTGGCTATGCTGAAGACGATCCCCGGCCTTGAGCATGCGGCTGTCACCCGCCCGGGCTATGCCATAGAATATGATTTCGTGGATCCGCGCGAACTTGGAGGCACTTTGGAGGCGAGGCGGATTCCCGGGCTTTTCCTGGCAGGTCAGATCAATGGTACTACGGGATATGAGGAGGCTGCTGGGCAGGGTTTGGTTGCTGGCCTCAACGCCGCGCTACGCGCATCAGGATCCGACGAGCGCTTCCGCCCCGACCGATCGACCTCCTACATTGGTGTGATGATCGACGACTTGGTTACCCGGGGTGCGGATGAGCCATATCGTATGTTTACCTCGCGGGCGGAGTACCGGCTGTTGCTGCGGGCGGATAATGCCGATCAGCGCCTGACTTCTATCGGGCTTGAGCTTGGTTGTGTGGGCGCTGAACGGGCCGCTACATTCGAGCGGAAGGCCGCAGCGCTGGCGGCTGCGCGTAGCCGCCTCGAGGCGGCGAACGCCACGCCGAATGTCCTTTCTGAGAAAGGGATACGTGTCAACCGCGATGGGGTACGCCGCAGCGCGTTCGACCTTCTGACCATGCCCGACACCGACTTCACGTCGGTTGTTTCGGTCTGGCCCGAACTCTCCGATATTGCGCCAGCTGTCCGCCGCACCATTGAGATTGAGGCCCGCTACGATCGTTATCTGGATCGCCAGGCGGCCGACGTCGAAGCCTACCAGCGTGACGAGGCGCTGCACCTCCCAGCTGACTTGGATTATGCAGATGTTCCGGGACTGTCGAATGAGATCACCGAGAAACTTGCCCGCCAGCGGCCCGAAACTCTCGGCCAGGCGGGGCGTGTTCCCGGGGTTACCCCCGCCGCCCTTGTGGTGCTACTGCGGCATTTAAAACGCCAGCGGGCGCTGAGCGCCGCAGGGTAGTATTCAACATATAGTAGTTGGTCTATCAATCCTTCCTTGTTATAGGGGTACATGAATTCCAGTGCGCCCGTAGATTCCCCGATGACCCCTGACGAATTTGGACGGCATCTGCACACCGCTGGTCACGTTTCACGTGAAACATTGTCGCCCGAAACCGTTGATCGTCTCACGGTCTATGCCGACACATTGCGGGCCTGGCAGCCGCGCATAAATCTCGTCTCGAACAAATCCCTTGACGATCTTTGGCGCCGCCATTTCTTGGATTCCGCACAACTCGCTAGGTGGATTGCATGCGATCATCGGGTTCTCGATCTGGGCAGTGGCGCCGGGTTTCCGGGGCTTGTGTTGGCGATCGTCACCGGGGCTTCCGTGGTTCTGGCGGAGTCCGACGCGCGGAAGTGCGCGTTCCTGCGTGAGGTGCGGCGCCTGACTGATGCGCCGGCCGAGGTTGCCGAGGGCCGTATCGAGAACCTCGAAACCGCGTCAGGCTTCGACGTAGTTACGGCCCGGGCACTCACCACGCTGTCCGGCCTCCTTGACCACGCCGCGCCGCACCTAAAATCTGACGGGTTTTGCCTTTTTTCCAAGGGCGCGCGCGCGCGGAACGAATTGACTGACGCAAAAAAAGTCTGGAATATGAAGGTGAACAGCTACCAGAGCCTCTCGGGAAGTGGGGGCACGGTGCTTCAGATAGGGAACCTAACGCGTGGCCGACCACACGACTATTGAAGGACCAAAGAGCCCCTCACCAATTGGGACGCTGAAGCCCGAGGTGCCGAAGAAATCGCGCAGCACGCGGACTCTCGCCGTGGCTAACCAGAAGGGTGGCGTCGGCAAGACCACCACCGCGATAAACTTGGCAACTGGGCTCGCAGCATGCGACCAAAGCGTCCTCCTCGTCGATCTTGATCCTCAGGGAAACGCATCCACGGGGCTCGGTGTTTCAGCTGATGAAACAGATGTGTATGAAGCGCTGATCGGTGGTGGCCGGTTCGAAGACGTGATCCGCGCTAGCGAGATTCCCGGACTAGATGTTGCGCCGGCCTCGGCCGACCTCGCGGGTGCGGAGATTGAGCTGATCGAAATACCGAGCCGTGAATCCTGCCTGCGTGCGGCTATGGCACCGGTACTCGGCCAGTATGACTATGTGATGATCGATTGTCCGCCTGCGCTCGGGCTGCTCACTATAAACGCGCTGGTAGCCGCAGATTCAGTCCTAGTACCGCTGCAATGCGAGTATTTTGCGCTAGAGGGCATGACCCGGCTGATGAAGTCAATCGAGCGGATTCGCCGGAGCTATAATGAGAATCTGGATATCCAAGGAATCGTCCTGACCATGCATGATTCACGAAACAATCTGTGCCGCTCCGTCGAGTCTGACGTGCGGGCCCACTTTGCCGAACGGGTCTATCGCACGGTGATTCCGCGCAATGTCCGGCTGTCCGAGGCGCCCTCCTACGGCAAGCCTGCTCTCGTGTATGACTTGGCGTGCGCGGGGGCACAGGCCTATGCGCGGCTCGCTGCTGAGCTGTTGCGCCGCGAAGGTGTCGAGACGTCCGGGGCGGCGGCTGAATGAGCGACACGACCCCACGCCCGCGGCTTGGCCGCGGCCTTTCCGCGCTACTCGGCGACGACGGTGACGATTATCAGGATCCAGGGAAGCCCGGGCCCGCGCGTGACCTTCCGATTGAACAGCTACATCCGGGCCGCTTTCAGCCGCGCACAAACTTCGATGAGGCGGAACTGACCTCGCTCGTTGATTCGATACGTGAGAAGGGCATTCTCCAGCCTATCCTTGTACGCAGCGACCCGGTTCAGAATGGCCTCTACGAGATAATCGCCGGCGAACGGCGCTGGCGCGCCGCCCAGCGCGCCCAGTTGCACGAAGTCCCTGTGATTATCCGCGATCTGGGTGATCAAGAGGCGCTCGAGGTTGCGCTGATCGAAAACATCCAGCGCGCGAATTTATCTCCTATTGAGGAGGCGGAAGGCTATCAGCGGCTGATGGACGGTTTCAATCATACCCAAGAGGCCCTGGCTAGTGCGATCGGTAAGAGCCGCAGCCACATCGCCAACACCTTGCGCCTGCTCACTTTGCCCGGAGAGGTTCGCCAAATGGTCGATCGCGGTGAATTGACGGCCGGCCATGCGCGCTCGCTCGTTGGCAGAGAGGATGCCATTACACTGGCTCGTCAGATTGTCATTGAAGGTCTTACGGTCCGTGACATCGAGGCTCGTGTGGGCACCGGTAGGAAAGCGAAGTCGTCGAAGAACAAACCAGTGGCGAAGAGTTCAGACACGTTGGCCCTTGAGCGCGATCTTACAAATGTTCTTGGGCTTAAGGTAACCATCAGACCCGAGGGTGGCGAAGATACAGGTAGGGGTATCCTTGCCATCGAATTTAAGACCTTCGATCAGCTCGACGATGTTCTGTATCGCCTCAATCAATCAGGCAAAGACAACTAATTTTTTTATCGCGAAGTTAGAATTCACCCACGCTTCATTAGGGCGACTGCATAGAGTGTTCGCCCGCAGGCGGCTTGGGCCGGGGTGCCGGTCGTCTTGAGCATGAGTTCCGCCTCACCGAGCCGCGCAATCGCCTGTTCCAGCTGACCGCGGGACCAGGAACGAACCTGCTGTTCAAACGCGCCCGTTTGTTTCCAGAATACCGGCGGCCGGAGCCTCTTCACCGCCTCATCATAACGGACACCCGAATCCATCAATCCGGCGACACGATGCATGCGCTGGAAATGGCGCTGAGTAGAACGAATCAAACCGACAGGCTCACCTCCCTCGGCAAAGAACCTCTCGATAGCCCTGTCCAGTCTGACGGTGTCCCCCCCCGCTGCAGCGAACACGGTTTCGTCCATTGTTGCCGCACCGATGTCCCCTACCGCCTCGATTACATCGGATACCTGTACCGTCTTTTTAGGCCCTACAAATAGTGCCAGCTTTTCTACCTCACGGCGGTTTGCTAGGCGGTCGTCGCCAAGAAAGTCAGTGAGGGTCCGCAATGCGTCGGGCGCGATATCGATCCTCGACTCCTTCAGGATGTTGCGTGCCAGAATGCCTTGGGCCCTTTCGTCGTCGGCGTAGCAGGGCAAGGCAGCACAATCTTTGCGCTTTTCACACAACTTCCGAAGGCTGGAGCGAGCGCTGAGCGCACCCGCCTCAATCAATGCTACTGCGTTCATCTCCAGTTCAGAACCTGCCTCGAGGGCGCCCTCAAGGCTCTTGGTGATCCCGTCAGACGCATCCCGAACAATTACAACGCGCTGACCGCCGCCGAACGCGAGCGCCAGTAGCTCGTCAGTCAACCGGGTCGGATCCTTTCCGACCGTGGCGGCATCAAGCTCAGCAAGCCGAAAGGGATCGCTGGGGTTGTCAAGAATCTTTCGGACTATATTGTCGCAATGCTCTCGCACGAGACCTGCGTTGGGGCCGTATACAAGAACAACTGATGCCGCGGGGTCTGGGTTTGCGACAAATTCGCCAACGCGCCCGACTGAGATTTTCATCGCCGGGCGGGGGCCGCGCCCTGGCTGGCGCGCTGCGCCATATGAATGGACAGACGATCGACAATGGCATCCGCGACATCTCGGGACCCCCGCCGCCGCGCGTCCTTTCTGGCCGCCAGGGTGGCGAAATCCGACATTAGGATGTCGTAGCCGTTGACGGATCGGGCCCCTCCAGCCAAGAGCGCCTCACCGCCGGAAACCTCAGAAAGGATGAAGTTTGCATCAATTATGAGATTTGCCCGTGTGGCACTGGAGTCCCGTCGAACGGCGAGGCTCTGACCGGATTCAGTCAACGTTACGTGGACGATAAAAACAGGCAACGGCGCCGACCGAGGACTGAGACGGTTTGTCAGTTCGGTACGCACCAGTTGACCGAGCCGATCCGCAATGGGGGCCACTTCGATCTGGCTCAGGAGTAGTGCGGTTGCTTCACCACCCTCCCTTTTTCCGTGCAGCGGCTCGAAGCCGCAGGCGGTCAGAGTCAGCAGGCCCACAGAGAGGATGTAGCGCAGGCTAGACAACAAAATTCACCAGCCTATCCGGCACATAAATCAACTTCCGTATCTCCTTGTCGTTGATCAATTCGGCCACATTCTGAATTGACCGCGCCGCTGTCACTGCCGATTCCTCGTCGGCGCCGACCGCAACTTGCACCGTACCACGCAACTTGCCGTTTACCTGAATCGCGAGGGTTATGTTGTCGGTGACGAGGAGCGCTTTGTCAGCGATTGGCCAGGGGACATCACACAGTAGCTGGCTGTGTCCAAGCGCTCGCCACATCTCCTCAGCAAGATGCGGCATCATGGGGCCTATTAGGCGGACGATCGCCTCAAGTGCTTCGCGTATGGTGGCTGCCGTTGCGCGCCCGTCGTTTATGGCGGCCGATGTCGAATTGACGAGCTCGTAGATATGCGCCACCGCTCGATTATAATGGAACCGCTCGAAGTCCTCTGTCACATCGGCAATGGCCTGATGAACGGTCCGGCGCAAATCTTTTGATGCGCCGTCGCTTAGGGCAAGATCGCGCTCTGTCTCCGGCGGGCTGTTAAGGTTCTCCAGGATAATACGCGAAATCCGATTTACGAATCGATAGGCGCCCTGTACCCCGGAATCGGTCCACTCCATGTCCCTCTCGGGGGGGCTGTCGGAGAGAATAAACCAGCGGGCGGTGTCCGCGCCGTATGATGCGATTACGTCGGTCGGATCGATGGTGTTCTTCTTCGACTTCGACA
>PBMH01000019.1 GCA_002722515.1 Alphaproteobacteria bacterium
CGGCGGATATGTTGTTCGCGAGTCGATAGGGTAAGCACCCAGCCGCGCCGCCCGTCTTCATCCACCGTCTCGCCGACAAGTCTGCCCGGCATGTGCCGGACGTATTTCTCACGCGCGGCGAACAGGCCCACATAGGGCCCGCCGAAGCCCTGTGCATTGCCCAGGCTCTGGCCCTCGGCGACCACGATGTCGGCCCCCATTTTGCCGGGCGGGAGGATTGCCCCCAGCGACACGGCCTCGGTGACGACCACCACCAACAAGGCGCCGGCCGCATGGCAGGCCTCCGCGAGCGGCGAGAAATCACGCACATGCCCGAACACGCCGGGATTCTGCACTACCACACAGGCGGTATCCTCGTGGATGTCAGCGGACAGGTCCTCGGTTCCCGCCAGGTCAGGCGCCCGCGCGTCGATCTCGATGTCCAGATAGCGCGACTGGGTTTCGGTCGCCTCGCGGTAGTGGGGATGCACCCCGCCCGAGACGATCGCCTTGTGACGCCGCGTCACGCGCTGGGCCATCAGCACGGCCTCAGCGCAGGAGGTCGCGCCGTCATACATGGAGGCGTTCGCGACGTCCATCCCGGTAATCAGCGCGACCATGGTCTGGAACTCGAACAGCGCCTGCAGCGTGCCCTGTGAAATCTCCGGCTGGTAAGGCGTATAGGAGGTCAGGAACTCGCCCCGCTGGACCAGGTGATCCACAGCCGCCGGTACATGATGGCGGTAGGCACCCGCGCCTAAGAAGCTCGGCCCGTCGGCGGTGGTGACGTTACGCCTCGCCATCGCGCCAATCTTCGCCTCGACCTGGTATTCGGCCATGTGGGTGGAGAGATTGAACGTGCCATCGAATTGCGCCGCGGGCGGGACATCGACGAATAGGTCGTCGACCGAGTCCACGCCGATCGCGGAGATCATTTCGGCCCGGTCATTGTCCGTGAGGGGGAGGTAACGCATCTAGCCCAGGCCCTCACAGAAGGTCCTGTAGGCAGCCTCGTCCATCAATTCGTCGAGTTCCGCCGAATCCGTCAGCCGCAGCTTCGCGAACCAACCGTCGCCGAACGCGTCGCTGTTCACCAGGGACGGATCGCCGTTCAGCGCGCTGTTAACCTCGATCACCTCGCCGCCGACGGGCGCATAGACCTCCGCCGCTGCCTTTACTGATTCAACCACGGCGGCCTCATCCCCCCGACCGAGCGACTTACCTACATCCGGCAGCTCGACGAAAACCACGTCACCCAGCTGCTCTTGGGCATAGTCGGAGATTCCGATCATGCCGGTTTCGCCATCGACTTCGACCCATTCATGCTCTTCGGTGTATTTTCGATCCGCCATCGCTTCTCTCCTCTCGCTCAGCGCGCGCGCTTGTAGTTCGCAGGCACGAAGGGCAGGTCCGCCACCTTAGCGGCCACCATCCGGCCTCGCAGTTCAATCGATACTTCCGTGCCGGTCTCCGCATTCGCAGCCGTGACATATCCCATCGCTACGGGACCGCCGACACTCGGACCGAATCCGCCGCTGGTGACAACCCCGATCTCGATTCCCGCTGCATCGCAAATCGGTGCGCCCTCGCGCACCAGAGCACGCCCCTCGGGCCGGATGCCGACCCAGCGACGCACCGGCCCGTCGGCCAACTGGCCAAGGATCGCCGCGGCGCCGGGAAAGTCGGCGGCTTCGCGCCGACGCTTGCCCACCGCCCAAGCGAGCCCCGCCTCGATCGGCGAGGTGGTCTCGTCGATATCATGGCCATACAAGCACAGACCCGCTTCGAGGCGCAGGGAATCACGCGCGCCCAGCCCGACCGGCTCGACCTCGTCATGGGCCAGCAGGCGTTCAGTCAGCCCCGCCACGGCACCGGCCAGCACAGAAATCTCAAAACCATCCTCGCCCGTGTAGCCCGAGCGGGTGATATAAGCGTCGACGTCGCCGACGCGTATCTCGGCCCCCTGCATGAAGACGAGGTCCCGGCAGTCCGGCGCCAAATCGCCAAGAACCGACTCGGCCTTGGGACCCTGGAGGGCCAGCAGTGCGCGGTCGGTCAGAATCTGCAGCTCGGCCTCACCGGCCAAGGAGGCCGCAATATGGGCGAAATCCGCGTCCTTGCAGGCCGCGTTCACGACCAGGAACAGGGCGGGGGCGCCCTTGTCATCGATCCGCGTGACCATCAGATCATCGCGAATGCCGCCGGCATCGTTGAGCAGCAACGTGTAACGCATGCGCCCCACCTCAAGCCCGGCTATGTCACCGGGCACGAGTCGCTCGAAACTGGTCGCCGGATCGTCGCCGCGCAGGATCGCCTGGCCCATATGGGAGACGTCGAAGAGCCCAGCCGCCGAGCGCGTAACGCTATGTTCCGCAATGATCCCCCCCGGATACTGGACCGGCATGGCATAACCAGCGAAAGGCACCATCCGGGCACCCAAGGCCACATGCAGATCATACAGGGGAGTCTTGCAAACTTCCGCGTCAGGTTCCGTCGCCACGCCGCTCTCCCGGTTCGAGCCAAGCCGACGACGCACCCGTCGCGCCGCCTGCCCCACTCTGTCGTCAAACCTGAGAGATTCACCCTGGCCGGACGAAGTCCTGCCATGGTTTACGCCTTCGGTGAGACCCGGCGCCGCACGTTGCCGACCGGGCCTGCTTTCCAGAGTGTCATCCCCCTTGCGGTCCTCGATGCCTGAGAGTTTCCGGGGCGGTTGCTCCTTCGGCGCCGGCCTCATGGCCGGACTCTCCCGCTGGGGTCTCCTGACAATATCACTCAACGCAAGCGCGACTCGGGCCGCGCTTCGATATCGAGATTATGCCACGCCGGTGAGGAGTCAACCGTTCCCGCGCGACCGCCTGTGGACTAACGCCCGCGCTTGTTGCGATTGAATTCGAGATCCTCTTCGGTCAGCACGAAACCAACGAAGACGCTGAAATCGTCGCCAAGCTTACCGCTGCGAAGCGGAATTCGCTGTGCCAGTTCCTCTGTGAATTCGATCCGGTTGCGATTGCTCTCGAAGGTGATCGCCGTCTCGAACTCGGCGCGCGCCAAAACATTCTCTTCCTGGTCTGCTATTGCCACGAAGTAGCGCACGCCAGATTCGCGGCTCTTGGCCGCCGGGCCACGCGTCGCAACCATTAGTATCTCCAGTTCAACCTCAACGGCGCCATCATTACCGATATCGGTTTCACAAAATCCGCGAAAGTCAGCTACCTCGACCTCCAGCGTGACATCGGTCAGGTCTCGCCCGAGGCCGGGTAAAAACTGCGTCACCTCGGCCGCGTCCTGTACAATGAAGATGGCTGGGCAGGGCGGCGGAGGGCCTTTGGAAACCAATTGGCACGCCGCCAGCACGAGCAGAACGACTGCTGCCAACCCAATCCTGACCCTAGAGGGCCCAATAAAAAGGAAGTTCATCGCAGTGGCCCTTTGAATCAAAGTGAGTTGTAGGTACCGTCGCAGAATGGTCTGTCCCCAGTCTTCTTGTAGACACGGAACCAGATGGTTCTGGCCTCGTCGCTTTCAAACATCATCGGCTCACAATCGGTTCCCTTATGGGCGCTTTCGCAGAAGGGCTGTTTTCCGTTCTCTTCGCAAACATACCGCCAGGATTTCCGACCAGGGATCACATCCACGGCTATCGGTTCGTTGTTGGTGATATCCGAATCCGCCATCACTTTCCCCCGTATATCGCACCGTGCCTTGCACCGTGCAACGCCACTAAGATATTACGGGAGCGCGTCAACGCGCTGCCTTAAAATATTACGAGAGCCATAGGACGAGAACAAGCTCGGTCGTGGATCTCATCGGAGCAATTCAATGTCGAAATCACCCCTGAGGATTCTGCTGGCGAAGCCACGCGGCTTCTGTGCGGGTGTCGACCGGGCCATTCAGATCGTCGAGCACGCACTCGAGCGCTATGGCCGCCCAATCTATGTCCGCCACGAGATTGTTCACAACCGCTTCGTTGTAGAGAATCTAGAGGCCAAGGGCGCTATCTTCGTGGACGAACTTTCTGAGGTTCCCGATGACGCAAAGGTTATCTTTTCCGCCCATGGCGTGCCTAAGTCGGTACCCGCCGAGACCAAGCGGCGGGACCTGTTCTATCTCGATGCGACCTGCCCGCTGGTCAGCAAGGTGCACAACAAGGCCCAATATCAGCAGCGCAACGGTCGGCATATTCTACTGATCGGCCACGAGGGACACCCCGAGGTCGTCGGTACAATGGGACAAGTGCCCGACGGAGCAATCACGCTTGTGGAGACAGTCGATGACGTTGCTAGGCTCGATATTCCTAATGACGCGCCATTGTCTTACGTCATGCAAACAACCCTATCTGTCGACGACACTGCAGCCATCGTCGAGGCCCTGCGCGCGCGCTTCCCTAACATTGCGGAACCGAGCTCGGACGACATCTGCTACGCCACGACCAATCGCCAGGAAGCGGTGAAAGTGATCGCCAAACAGTGCGAGGCGATGATCGTGATCGGCGCGCCAAACTCCTCGAACTCAAACCGCCTTGTCGAGGTGGCTCTCCGTTCCGGCTGCTCCGATGCCGCGTTGGTCGAGCGCGCCGACGAAATGGACTGGACACGCTTCGAGGATTGTCAGACGCTCGGCCTGTCGGCTGGCGCGTCCGCACCGGAAACACTCGTCGATGAGTTCATTGAGGCCTGCCGCAACCGCTACGACGTTACAATTGAGGAGGTCACAGTCCACGAGGAGAATGTACATTTCAACCTCCCTCGTGCGCTAACCGAATAGCAGCATAATGGCCGTTTACACAGAAGTTTCCGACGAAGACCTGATCAAATTTATCGCCAACTATGACATCGGTGAAGTCGTCTCCTTCAAGGGGATCGCCGAGGGCGTCGAGAACACCAACTACCTACTCCAGACCATCACAACCGATGCAGCCGCACCGCACAGCTACATCCTGACCTTGTATGAAAAGCGAGTGCAACCGGGCGACCTGCCTTACTTCCTGGGTCTAATGGACCATCTTGCTACTAACGGTATCTCTTGCCCGACCCCGATTCACGGGCGCGACGGCGCCTCCTTGCGCGAACTGGCCGGACGGCCGGCCGCGATCGTTTCTTTCCTTGCGGGCATGTGGCTCAAGAAGAGCACACCTGCGCATTGCGCCGAGCTGGGTGGCGCAATCGCGCGCATGCATGAAGCAGGTCGCGGATACGATGGTCACCGGACAAACAGCATGTCCATCGCGAGCTGGAAGACATTGATCGCACAGACCTCGGACAAGGCCGATACCGTCGTGCTCGGGCTCGCCGGGGTCATCGATCAAGAGTTTCGCTACACTGCGGCACGCTGGCCGAACGACCTTCCGTCCGGGGTGATCCATGCCGACCTTTTCCCCGACAATGTCTTCTTCCTGGGCGACCGGTTGTCCGGACTAATCGACTTCTATTTCGCATGTAATGACGCACTGGCCTATGACCTTGCAATCTGCATCAACGCTTGGTGCTTCGAGCCTGACGGTAGCCTGAACGTCAACAAGGCCAGCGCATTGTTGCGCGGCTACGCGGCCGTGCGCCCCCTTACCCGGCAGGAGTTCGATGCCCTGCCCCTACTGGCCCGCGGTAGCGCCCTGCGCTTCCTGCTGACCCGTCTGTATGACTGGATCAACCACGATGCGGCGGCCTATGTGCAGCCCAAAGACCCGACGCATTTCCTTGACCGGCTGCAGTTTCACCAGCAAGTAGACGGCCCCGTCGCCTACGGCATCAATTTCGAGGATGTCAGCGGATGAGCGACCGAATCGAAATCTATACCGACGGCGCCTGCTCGGGAAATCCGGGCCCCGGCGGCTGGGGGGCCATTCTGCGTTTCGGCGAACATGAAAAGGAATTGTCGGGCGGTGACCCCGAGACCACGAACAATCGCATGGAGCTTATGGCAGCCATCACGGCACTCGAAGAGCTCAAGCAGCCATCGCCGGTCGACGTGTTCACTGACTCGATCTATGTGCGCGACGGTATTACGAGCTGGATTCACAACTGGAAGCGCAACGGCTGGAAAACAGCGGCCAAAAAACCCGTCAAGAATGTCGATCTTTGGAGACGTTTGGATGCAGCCATGGTGCGTCATGACGTCCACTGGCACTGGGTCAAGGGCCACGCGGGCAATCCAGATAACGAGCGCGCGGACGAACTTGCACGCATGGGTATTATATCTCTTAGAAATAAATAAAAATAAATAACGGGGCCTTGGCTCCGTTATTTATTCTACTGATAAATTACTACAAGTTGTTCAATACATTTTCGGCAGTACTATTTTCGATTATACCTGGCTCATCAGGAAATATATTTTTCACAACCCCGTCTTCAACAACCATAGCAAACCGCAGGCTGCGCATACCCATGCCTCGTTCGGTAAGGTCAAGCTCCATACCAATACTACGACTAAAAGAGGCTGAACCATCAGCCAGCATCATAATTTTGTCACCAACATTTTGATCCTGACCCCAAGCGTCCATTACGAAGGCGTCATTGACAGCCATACACGCTATCAGATCGATTCCATTACTGAAAAAATCATCTGATTTATCAACAAATCCAGGTAAGTGCTGAGCAGAGCAACCAGGAGTAAACGCACCGGTGACTGACACCAAAATTACTTTTTTCTCTCGAAATATATCGTCAGTGAGAACCTGTTGTACTCCCTCAGGCCCCTTATGTTGCAAAGTAGCTGAAGGGATTCGATCGCCTACGGATATGGCCATTATTTCCTCGAACTGTTTATTGATTTGCATTCCGGATACGGAACATAGCCAGAATCGGAAAAGAATCTAGCCTATAATGTCGTGATATTTATCACCGCGAGACTATCTTTTCCTTAACTCCGACCTGGGTCAGCCCACCCAAAACCGCATACTTCGACAGAAGCTCCGGCAGAATCACGCCGCGCGGCGAGTTCGGCCCGTAGATCACGTTGAACGGAATGCCGAAGCGGTTGAACGAGGCGAGATATCTGGCGATCGCATCGCTCGGCTTCGTCCAGTCGGCCCGCATCAGAACCACATTGCCGCGCTCAAACGTGTCGGTAATGGCTTGGGTGTCGAGGACACGCTTCTTATTGACCTGACATGTAATGCACCAGTCGGCCATCACATCCACAAAGACAACATTACCCTGGGCCACAAGCGCTGGGACTGCTGATTCGTCGAACGGCACCCAGGCCTCGTCGCGGACTGTGACCTGCGCCGAGTCCTGAACCCCGATACCAAGCGCCGGCAGCGCGATCGGTGCGACAAAGGCGAGAACGGCCGCGGTGAAGACGCCGGCGCCCAGCGCGCGGCCCGTCCTCTCGGGTACCCGATTCAGCAGCGCAAACAGCACGAATATTGCGGCCATTAGGGCGGCCACGACAATCGCCGCGGCGACCGACACCTGCACGGACATCACCGACAGGAGCCAGCCCACTGTCGCGATAAGAGCGAGCGATAGGAACTTCTTGAGCCAATTTATCCACGGGCCCGGGCGCGGCAGCTTCGTCGCCAGTACCGGAAAGACCGCCACCAAGATAAACGGCAGCGCCATCCCAACCCCGAGGGCCAGGAAGATCGCGTAGATCTCCACTGCGCCGCGACTCAGCGCGAAACCGATGGAGGTGCCCAAGAACGGGGCGGTGCAGGGTGTGGCGAGTAACGTAGCGAACGCGCCTTGGAAGAACTGGCCGCCCAGCGAGCCCTTGTTACCCGCCGCCACAGCCACGTCGGACACCTTACCCGGCAGGCGGACCTCGAACATGCCCCACATGTTGGCCGCGAACAGGGTCAAGATCACCACGAGGGAAACAACGAACAGGGGTTGCTGAAATTGGATGCCCCAGCCGACCGCGAAACCGGCGAGTTTTACGCTCACCGCGAGGCTGGCAAGCGTCAGGAAAGACGCCACAATGCCCGCTGTGGTCGCCAGAAAGCCGAGACGGACCTCCTTCGGGTCGCCGCCGCCATGACTGATGACCGTCGACAGCTTGATCAAGATCACCGGCAACACACACGGCATCAGATTTAGGATTAGCCCACCGACGAGGGCAAGCGCCATGATTGACAACAAGGTCGTCGTGGCAAGACCGCCCGTGTCGATGTGGGACAGCCCGTCCGCCACGGGGGTCGCGCGGGCCTCGATGCTTCGCGCACCGTCAATCAGGGTGAAGGTCAGAGGATCGCTCTTAAGGTCGACGGGCGCCCCCTCACCGAGGGCATCCTTCGCAGTGACCGAGGCGAGCACCATGTGGCCCGAGTCGAGGAACTCGAACTCAGGATTGGAGAATACGACATCCCCAGCCCCTTCAACGAGCAGGTCCGGCGCCTCGAACGGCGTATCGGCGCGGAAAGCAGTCCGAATAAGCGGCTTGATGTCAGTGCCTGACACATCGGCGCCCGCAAATGCCAGCCCTACGCGGCTGCCATCGCCAGGTACCTGGTTCTGGTACCGGTCGATCATGTTCGCGAACTCTGACGGGTTCGCGGGACCCGCGGGCAGATCGAGCGAAGCTTTGTAGCTGTGGGGGATGCACACATCCTCACAGATCAGCAGATCAACCTGCGCACGCAGCTTCACGGCTTCGCCCAAATTGCGCAGCTGAGCGGTGATCGGGAAAACCACCCGCTTGTCGTAACCAAAGGTTTCGAGATCGTAATAATTAAAGCGGATCGGTGCGGGCCATTCAAACACCGCGGTTGCAAGGTTTACTGATTTCTCCCACGAAACATGGGGCGGGATGCCAGCGTCACCCGGCGAACGCCAATAAGTCTTCCAACCATCGTCGAGACGCACTTCGATACCCAGGGGGATTGCTTCGAAGTCTCCAACAGCCGTCGTCGCCGAGATCAGCCGGATATCTGCCTTCGGACCCTCTAGCCAATCCGTTGCTGGGCCGCCTGCGGCAAGGCTTGGCCACAATATCGCCGGAATAACCACTACAATCACGATCAGGTGCAGGATGTCACGGATTCGAGCTACCATGATGTACATTCCTCGGCTGGATTTCCCATAATGAAGTATGGACTTCTAACACCTGAAATATAGGAAAGAATGTCTCGGAATATAGCAGCCAGCCCCTCGAAAGGCCTCACAATCGCGTGTTCGACAATGATCGGCCCGCCCTGCTGTATGATGTCAGGAAGCCCATGACCGACGCACCGCAATCAGCAGGACCCTACCTCAAAGGCCAGATGCTTCTAGCGATGCCCGCGATGAACGATCCGCGTTTTGAGCGGGCCGTGATCTACATGTGCGCCCACAATGACCAGGGCGCAATGGGTCTGGTGATAAACAAGACCCTCGACTCGATCGATTTCCGCAAACTTCTCGAACAGCTCGACATCACGTCCAGTGAATCCACACCAGCAACTACCGTGCATTTTGGAGGCCCCGTCGAGAACCAGCGCGGCTTCGTCCTTCATTCCGGAGAGTATCAACATGACGAAACCCTGATGATCGACGAGCGGATCGGCCTAACGGCCACTCTCGACATCGTCAGGGCGTTGGCCCGCAACGACGGGCCAGAGCGATCAATCCTAGCACTGGGCTATGCTGGCTGGGGACCGGGGCAACTCGAGATCGAGATGCATGACAATGTCTGGCTGTCCATCCCCTATAACGGCGAGCTTATGTTCGAGGTCCGGGACGATAAGAAATGGGAACGCGCGTTCAACAGCATTGGCGTCGACCTATCGGTTCTGTCCGGCAGCGCCGGACGCGCCTAGCGCAGCCGCTGGTAAACGACGACGAGCAGGAAACAGACGCTCATCACGATCAACAGATATCCGCTGACAACGAACGCATTGCCGACGCTGCTAGCCGTGGAGATCGGTACTGCCCAAACGGGCGAGAGAAACTGTCCCAGAAAGAACGAAGTGGTCAGCGCACCTAGTGCGCGACCACGCACCGCCATCGAGGTGCGCGAGATGATCGCTAGGTTGATGTTGGGCAGGAACGCCCCCATCGAGAATCCGCCGACACCCATGGCGATCATAGTCCCGGTGAAACTATCGGATAATCCGGTCAAGACATAACCAAGCCCGCCAATCGCCAGCAGCAGGGCGAAAATGGCCTCCGCGCTTAACCGGGTCCGCAGGCGACTGTAGCCCAATGACGCAATACCAGCAGAGAGATTGAACAGGCCTATGGCCAGACCCGCGCGAGTTGGGTCCTCGACCCCGATCTCCGCGAGGAAGAAGGCTGTCTGCGACGGAATCATGAACATGAAGATAAGGGTTACGAAAGCAAGGCCACAGATCAAGCCTATCACCGTCCATTGCCCCAATGTCGGTGGTGGCTCCAATCCGCTAACGTCCCTCGTGTCGCTGCGATCAGGTTCGTAGAGGCTCATGAACATTAACGGCAGCAGCAGAAATGCAACCGCAAAAAGAGTGAAACCCACCCGCCAGTGTATCTCGGCAAGTACGCCGGCGATAACCACAAAGGTTAGCGTCCCGAGGGACATGAACGCGCCCTGCAGTCCGGCCACGCGATTTCGTTCTTCGCCCACGAAATAGTCGCCTACCAAAGCAGTGACGCTGGTCATGATACCTGCGAGGAAAACCCCCAGGAATGCTCTGCTAACCAACAGCCCGACGATGGACCCCATGAAGAGCCCCGACACGCCCGTGAGACCGTACAGGACCGTCGAAGCAATCAACAAGTTACGACGTCCATATCGATCGATGGCGTAACCGGCAAACGGGCTCGCCAGTGCGATGAAAAGCATCGGCATGGTCAACACAAGTGGCGATAGGAAAGCCGAATTCTCTACATGCGAAAAATCTTCCTGCAATGCCGGCAAGCCGGGGGCAATCGCGGACGGCGCCAAAAACGCCAGACTACTGGTCAGCAATATTGTCGAGACCCGCAGGCGCTTGCGCGCCAACACCCTTGCAGAAACTGTCGCCGCGCCCATTAGCAGACCAATCGCCGGACGGCTAGGCGCCCGGTCGGCGTGACAGGGTTGATTGATGATCCTCAGACAACAAAGAAAATAAGAGATGATCCTGCCACACGCCCCTGATCTTTAAGTACTTACGTGCGAAACCATCCTCCGAAAATCCAGACGCCAGCAAAAGTCTGCGGCTCGCCGTGTTTTTGGGCAAGCACGCCGCCTCAACCCGATGCAGGGCCAGTTCGCCGAAGCAGAAACCGAGCAATAGGCTCACCCCCTCGCGCATATAGCCCTGGTTCGCATAGGCCTCGCCAATCCAGTACCCCAATGTCCCGGTCTGCGCGACGCCGCGGCGAACATTCGATAGGCTGATTCCGCCAAGCAGAGCCGAGCCCTCCTGCCCAAAAACAAACATGCTGTAGCCGGTATCGTTTTGCCAGTCGTTCGAATAACGGGCCAGCCGACGATAGAAAGCATCGCGGCTAAGCGCATCCGCGGGCCAGGTCGGCTCCCAGGGTTCTAGGAAATTGCGGCTCGCGGCCCGGATTTCCGCATAAGGACGCCAGTCACGTTCGCAGGGTGGCCGCAGAAAGGCGCGCGCACCCTCGAGCCTGACACTGCCAACATTCCCGGAATAAGATTTGAACAGCCGCATCGCGCCAAACCCCGTCCGCTATGCAGCCAAGCGCCGGCGTATGGAATCAAAGGATTCCATCTTCGTCGCCGGGCCAATGGTGGCGAGTGTGGGAGTGGAATCGAGCAAACTTCGCGCATTCATCGAGAGAACATCTAGGGTCACATCATCGATCTTGCGCACTAATTCGTCGACAGACACCACGCGATCGTATAGCAGCATCTGCTGCCCGGCACGTTCGGCGCGCGCACCGGTAGACTCCATGCCCATCAACAGATTTGATTTCAGCTGCGCGCGGGCCCGTGTGATCTCCTCTTCTGTCAGACTGGAGGACAGCCGCACGATTTCATCGCAAAGGGTCGGTACGAACTCCTCAACCAGATCAGGGCCAGTTCCAGCATAGACGCCGAACACACCGCCATCGGAAAAAGCTGAGAGAAACGTGTCTATCGAATACACCAGTCCCCGCCGCTCGCGTATTTCTTGGAACAGGCGCGAAGACATGCCACCACCAAATAGGTTCGATAGAACTGACAAGGCGTAATATTCATCAGACCCGATCGGCGCACCGCGAAATCCCATCACGAAATGAACTTGCTCCAGAGCGCGGGTCTCACTGCTTTCGCCACCAGCATAGGTTGCGCCGGGTGGGGCAGACATATCCCCCGCGGTCAGACCGGAAAGATGGGTATCCGCCAGCGCAATCAGCGCCTCATGAGTGATATTTCCTGCGGCAGCAACGACCATCGAACCACCATGATAATGCCGTCCGTGGAATTCGATGACTGCATCCCTCGGCATTTTACCGACGACCTCCGGTTGTCCGAGAACAGGCCGACCGAGCGCCTGACCGGGATAGGCGACGGCCTGGAAGTTATCGAAGACAACGTCGTCAGGTGTGTCACGCGCCTGCCCAATTTCCTGCAGTACAACCGACCGTTCGCGGCTGAGTTCATCCTCTTCAAAAAGCGAGTATTGCAGCAAGTCCGCGATCACGTCGACCGCGCGGGCTGCATCACCCTTCAGCACCTTAGCGTAGTAAGCTGTGACTTCGCGCGCAGTATAAGCGTTGATATGTCCACCGACGCTCTCGATACTTTCGGCGATCTGCTTAGCCGTCCGCCGTGACGTCCCCTTGAACATCATGTGCTCTAGCAAATGCGCAACGCCGTTTACCTCCTTTGCCTCAAAGCGGGCTCCAGCCTTGACCCAAATCCCGATGGATACCGACTCGACCGTTGGCATTTCGTCGCTAACGACACGTACCCCGTTCGGCAGTTTAGTCACCTTCACGCCGGTCATAACCGCCTCAGGTCGCCGCATGGTGGCGTATGAAATCGCGCAAGACGTTCACGTCATTCTCGATGAATGTGGATGTCTCCGGGCGTTCCAAAAGATCCGAAAGGTGCTGCGGCAGAGGCGGGCGTTCCCCCGTAGCCCGCGACACCGCATCGGGAAATTTTGCAGGATGTGCAGTTGCCAGCACGATTCTCCGGCACCCGTCGCGAGCCGTCTTACGCGCTGCGCCGACACCTACCGCGCTGTGCGGGTCTAGCAGGATGCCGGTATTCGTATAAACATCATGGATCACGGCGAGGGTCTCGTCATCATCGATACGCTGACCCTCGAACAGATAGCAAGAATCCTCATGAATCTGGGTAGCGCCCGGGAGCACGCCGTCATTCCGAAAGGTGCGCATCGCAGTCTCAACGGCAGCCCCATCCCGTCCCATCAGGTCGAACATCAACCGCTCGAAGTTACTCGAGACCTGTATATCCATGCTCGGGGATAGCGATGGTTCCACTTCCGCGATAGACATGTCAGCCTCAGCAAAGAAACGATACAGAATATCGTTGCGGTTCGAGGCAACAACCAGCTTCGAGATCGGCAGGCCCATGCGGTGCGCGACATAGGCCGAGTAAACATTTCCAAAATTGCCCGTCGGAACAACAAAAGTGAAAGCCTCATCCGGCGCGCCCAGCCGCGCCGCCGCAGCAAAGTAGTAGGCCGTCTGCCCCATCACCCTCGCCCAGTTGATCGAGTTAACAGCTGAAAGGCCTAGTTCGTCACGTAACTCGTGATCAGCAAACAGCGCTTTCACCAGGTCCTGGCAATCGTCGAACGTCCCACCAACAGCAATATTATGGACATTCTCCTCATCGACGGTCGTCATCTGCATACGCTGGACCTCAGATAGGCGGCCCGCAGGGTACAGCATGAAAATATCGAGATTGCTTCGACCGCGACATGCCTCTATAGCGGCCGAGCCGGTATCTCCGGATGTGGCGCCGACGATGGTAATTCGAAGTCCGCGGCGTGCCAGAACATAATCAAATAGCCGCCCCAAGAACTGCAACGCAAAATCTTTGAAGGCAAGGGTGGGGCCGTGAAATAGTTCCAACAACCAAGTGTCTTCGTCGATCTGGCGCAGCGGCGCCACGTCGGAATGGTCGAAGTCGGCATAAGTCTCCCGCGCAAGCTTGGCGAGGAGCGAATCGTCAAGAAGCTCGGAATCGATAAATGGGCGGACGGTGCGCGCTGCGATTGTGGCATAATCCATATCCGCAAGCGCACGAATCTCGCCCGCCGATACAGTGGGCCAGGTCGCAGGCACGAACAGGCCACCATCACGGGCGAGACCACCCAGCAAAACATCTTCGAATGGCAGCGGCAAAGCGCCACCTCTGGTACTCACATATTCCAATTAAACCCCTTCACGTAAAAGCGGAGTAACGCATCCAGCGCGAAATACCTACACAATGTGGTGTGCGTCAGTTGTCAAGCAAGTAGCGCGATTCCAAATGATCAAGGAAGATATCGGGATTCAGCTCCTCCCCCGTCGCCCGGACAATCAGTTCTTCGGCGGAATGGCGGGACGCCTGACCATGCACATTTATACGCAGCCAAGACAAGAGCGGCGCGAGCCGTCCGGCCGCGATATCCTTGTCGAGGTCGGGCATGGCGATCCGTGCGGCGCGAAAGAATTGTGCAGCGGCCATCGCCCCGAGCGTGTAGGTTGGGAAGTAGCCGAACAATCCCGCCGGCCAGTGAATGTCCTGCAGGCAGCCCTGCCGCTCATCGGGCGGGGTGATGCCTAGAAGCTCGTTCATGCCGTCATTCCACGCACCTGGAAGGTCTGCCAAATCTAGGTCGTTTGATAGCAACGCCTTTTCCAATCGGTAACGAAGAACGATGTGTAGCGGATAAGTCACCTCGTCCGCGTCAACACGGATGAAGCCCGGAGCGACATGCGTGTAGAGGCGATAGAGGTTATCAACGTCCCAAGCCGGACCCGCATCGGCAAAGGCAGCCTTCATGCGCGGTAACGCGAAGGCAAGAAACGATCGCGAACGGCTGATCTGCATCTCGACCAGCAGAGACTGGCTCTCATGAATTGCCATTCCGAGCGCCGCGCCAACTGGCTGAAATTGCCATTCTTCGGGTAGTCCTCTCTCGTAGAGAGCATGTCCAGTCTCGTGCATAACCCCCATCAGGGATTCGGTGAAATCATCTTCGTTATAGCGCGTGGTGATGCGAACGTCCCCCGTCGCACCACCGCAGAAGGGATGATGGCTAACGTCCAGACGACCGTGATCAAAATCGAATCCCAAGGCCCGCATCAGTTCGACCGCTAGGGTACGCTGATCAGCGATGACGAACGGACCTACAGGTCGGATCGGCGACGGACGCGCATTCTGGCGCTCGAGGACGCGCGGAATAATATCGGGCAGGTAGGTCGCCAAGCGGTCGAACAGCGGGTCTAGTCGCACCGTTCGGGTACCCGACTCATATTCTTCCAACAGCGCGTCATAAGGCATCAGGCCAAGTGCCTCAGCCCGGGCATAGGCGGACTGCCGCACAAGATTCACGACCTCGCGCAGCGACGGCAGCAAACTCGGAAAGTCATTCTCCGCCCGTGCACTCCGCCATTTTAATTCGCAGGCAGAATTCGCGCGGGCTGCGGCCTCGACCAGATCCCCCGGCAAGGCGTCAGCGAGCATATGGATCCTACGCATCTCGCGAAGATTGCCGCGCCGCCAGTCGTCGGCGCAGACATCTGCCGCGTCGAGGTCCACAATGGCCTGCGAGATCGCGTCGGCCACTCCCGGAGCGACCATCAGCTCATGCCGCATCACGCTCAAGGTAGCGATTTGTTCCGCGCGCCCCGCAGCGCTGCCCTCAGGCATGGTTGTCGCCTGATCCCAATCAAGGATGCCCAGTGCATCGCCGATCAGCGAACGTCGTCGAAAACGTTCTTGCAATTTCGCATAGGCCGCGCACTCACTCATGTTTCATCTCGACGCCAATGAAATATGACAAAGATCACCGCCAACACCAGCGCCAGCAGATACCAAGTTACAGCATATTCCAGATGAGAATTCCGCAGATTAACCTTCGGCACGGCGCCGGAAGGGTATGTTGTGGGCCCTGACGCGTTCGGGCCAGCCTGAACATAGAAACCCGCCGGCACACCCGTCGGCATACCAGACGCAGCCAGCATCGCTGCCTCGTCCATAAAGAACCAATTGTTCGCATCGGGCTCATTGCTTGGAACGAACGGCCCAGGCGTTACGAACAGACGCAAGAACCCCTCTACACGAACCAGCCCAGTCGGTGGCCGCATAGTCCCTAAACGAGCGTCGATCGGTGCCCAGCCTCGGTCAACCAACACCATACCAAGCGGAGCATCTGCTTCGAATAGCGCTACGACATGAAATCCACGCATACCATCGCGAATCCGGGGCATAAGCCGCATTGGCTCTGCGGTAACATAAGTTCCACGCAGGTCGACCGGCATATATTCTAACAACGCCACTCCCGCATCATCGACACGACCATCCCTCACACCAGCCAGTGCAGCAACGGGTATAGGTGGATTTGTAATCCGCGTGGCGCGATTTTCGATCAGAGTGTTCTTCCATTCAAGGCGCTGGATCTGCCAGGTGCCAAACGCGAGCAGGACAAACAGCACGGGAAGCGTCACGACAGTCGCCCAGAACGTGGGTCGGAAGCGCTTTGTCATCTATTCAGCGGCATATGTGGAGCACAGGGTCAGCGCGTAAAGCTTGCATCGCCAGCATTGTGCTTGAACTGCTGTGCGATCAGCCAAGCCTTGAACAGGCGCATCAACGCGACCGCACCGAAGATAATCACCGGTATCCAGACCAGAAAATGTATCCAGATGGGCGGTTCGAGCGCGAACTGAAACCAGGCCGCCAACGGCAAGATCAGGGCGCTGTAAAGCACGATGATAAAGAACGCCGCACCGTCATCGGTACACAAACGGTCATAATCGAGACCACACACCGCACAGCGGTCACGCATCTTGAGCAACCTGCAATAAAGTTTACCCTGCCCACATCTTGGGCACGCGCAACGTAGGCCCGTAATTACGCTAGATAGCTGCGGATAATAATCGCTCACGCGGCCGGCCCGCTATAAACCCCGGTCAGATAATCATTCAAACGAGGCTGCTCCAAACATAGACGAACGAAAACAGAAACAGCCATACCACGTCGACGAAATGCCAGTACCAAGCCGCCGCCTCAAACCCGAAATGATGTTCGGATGTGAAATGTCCCTTCGTGGCGCGCCACCAACACACGGCTAAGAAAACCGTGCCAACTATCACATGAAAGCCATGGAAGCCGGTCGCCATGAAGAAGGTCGACGAGTAGATTCCGTCGCGGAAACCGAAAGGCGCATGGGCATACTCAAACACCTGCAGAGAGGTAAAGATCAGACCAAGCACTACGGTCCAGCCGAGCATCTTCGCCGCGTGGGACATGTTTCCCTCGCGAATATCGTGATGGGCCCAAGTTACGGTGAACCCGGATGTCAGCAGGATCAACGTGTTGAGGAGCGGCAAGCTGAAGGGATCAAATACCTTAACACCCTCCGGCGGCCAGACCGACCCGATTGCATCGGTCGGGAAGAGTGCGGCACCAAAGAACGCCCAAAACCAGGCTGCAAAGAACATGACCTCCGAGATGATAAACAGCATCATCCCGTAGCGAAGACTTATCTGTACCACCTTGGTATGCATTTTCTGCACCGTGGCCTCGTCGATCACGTCGCGCCACCAGCCAATCATGGTAATGATACCTAGAATGAAGCCTGGCGCGACGGTCCAGTAGCCGATGGACTCGAACAATGGTTGGAGCTCTGCACCAAGCGAACCGGGATGCATAGCAATCACAAGCCCAACCGCCATTAGCAGACCGCCAAACGATCCGACGATCGGCCAGTGGCTTGGCTCCACCATATGATACGGATGGTTTCCGTGTGATTCGTTATGTGCGTGATCACTCATATGCTTTTCTCACTCTTTCGCCGGACACGATTATCCGGAATTTCAATAATTGTCAGTTCACTTTGGTTTGTTCAGGCATCCGCCGCGCAGCTGCCTTGTGGTCGGCGTTGGCGTCCTGGTCACGAAAGAAAGTGTAACTCAGCGTGATTTCAGTCACGTCATCAAGGTTCCGGTCTTCGCCAATCTTGGGATCAACGAAGAAGGTGACCGGCATTTGAACCGCCTGGCCCGGCGACAGGGTCTGCTCGGTGAAGCAAAAACACTCGGTCTTGACGAAATACGGGGCGGCCTTGAGCGGTGTAACATTGAAAGTCGCTGTACCGGTGACCGCCTTATCATGCCGGTTCAATGCCTCGAAAAACGCCAAGCCCATCTCCCCAATCTGCAGGTCCAACTTCCGTTGGACCGGCTTGAAACGCCAGTCGAGTGCTAGTTCGACGTCGCTGTTGAAACGCACGGTGATCGACCGATCGGTCAATATTTCTTCCACCTGCGGTACAGTCGCCTCGACGATTGGGATTCCGGCAAAACCAAATTTTTGACAAAATACACGGTAGGCCGGCACCATCGCATAGGCAAACCCGTTCATTAAGATAACCATCAATAACAGAGCGGCGAGGACATAACGGTTGCGACGGCTAAAGCGCTCTCTGTCCAACGCAACGTTCATCCTAACAACCCCGCACGCGCAATAAAAACGAGATAGAAGATGACAATTAACCCAACGATAACGGCCAGCATCGCGTAATTTTTGCCACGCTGTTCACGATGTCGCTCGCTGTATTCTCGCTTGGTCACGGTCAGCCCGCCAAAACCAACAATGAATCTACGAGCAGGAGCGCAAACACTAGAAACAAGTAAAGAATCGAGAAGCTGAACATCTGCCGCGCACAGCGATGACCGGCATCGCTTGCCTCACGCAGCACGCGGGTTGCGCTTACAATAAAAAACAAGCCAAGCAGTCCAACACCCGTGGCATATAGTAGACCGGCAGCGCCGAGCATGAAGGGAACGAGGCTCGCCGGCACCAAGAACAAAGTATAGACCAGCATCTGTCGTTTGGTGGATCGCGAACCGGCAACCACCGGCATCATCGGCACGCCCGCGCGTTCATAGTCGCCGCTGCGATAAAGCGCCAGCGCCCAGAAGTGAGGCGGCGTCCAAAGGAAAATAATGGCGAAAAGGCTGAGCGAGACGAAGCTGACATCACCATTCACAGCCGCCCAACCAATCATCGGGGGAAACGCACCCGCGGCGCCACCGATCACGATATTTTGCGGTGTTCGGCGTTTCAGCCAGATCGTGTAGACGAACAGGTAAAACAGGATCGCCAGGGCCAACAGCCCCGCTGCAACCCAGTTGGTCGCCAGCCCCATGAGCAACACGGAAAAGAGGGCCAGAATAATGGCAAACCCCAGCGCATCGTCCGGCGCAATCCGACCGCCCGGCAGCGGCCGGCTGGCGGTCCGCGACATCAACGCGTCGATGTCGCGATCGTACCACATGTTGATGGCACCGGCAGCACCTGAGCCAACGGCTATGCACAGGATTGCCACCACTGCGAGCAACGGGTGCAAGGCTCCCGGTGCTATGAAAAGGCCGACAGCACCCGAGAATACCACGAGCGTCATAACTCTCGGTTTCAAGAGCGCGACGAAATCCAACACGCGCGAGACCGGCGCCGCGGGCAGCGGAGTGTCACTTGTCTGGCTCAAATATGCGGCGTCAGCCAATATTCTACTCCGGTCTCGTACTGCCTAGTCCGCCTAGTGAGCGGGGGCCGGCTCGATCTCAGGAAGCTCTTCATGAGTGTGGTGCGGCGCGGGCGATGGCACCGTCCATTCCAGCGTCGTAGCACCCTCTCCCCAGTAGTTCGCCTCAACCCGGCGTCCAGACGTCAGGGTCTGAAACACAATAAAGATGAACAGCAGGATACCCGCGGCGGAGATGTAAGCGCCAATCGACGAGATTTCGTTCCAGCCCGCATAGGCATCCGTGTAGTCGGAGATGCGTCTCGGCATGCCCGCCAGGCCTAGAAAGTGCTGAGGGAAGAAAGTGATGTTCACCCCGATGAAGGTGATCCAGAAGTGCAGCTTGCCAAGGGTTTCGTTGTACTGCCGGCCGGACATCTTTCCAATCCAATAGTAGAAGCCCGCGAACATGGTAAAAACAGCGCCTAAGCTAAGTACATAATGGAAATGCGCCACCACGTAGTACGTGTCATGCAATGCAAGATCGAGGCCAGCATTGGCTAGAACCACACCGGTCACGCCTCCCACGGTGAACAGGAAAATGAATCCGACCGCCCACAGCATGGGTGTGTCCATACGTACGGACCCGCCCCACATCGTAGCTATCCAGGAGAATATCTTGATACCCGTCGGCACCGCGATCACCATTGTCGCCACGGTAAAATAAACCCGCGTGTCGACATCGAGGCCCACCGTAAACATATGATGGGCCCAGACGATGAAGCCGACGAACCCTATTCCGACCATTGCATAGGCCATGCCAAGATAGCCGAACACCGGCTTTCGCGAGAAGGTTGAGACTATCTGACTGACAATACCGAAGCCCGGCAGAATCATGATATAAACCTCGGGATGCCCGAAGAACCAGAACAGATGCTGGAACAGTATCGGATCGCCGCCACCGGCCGCATCGAAGAAGCTAGTACCAAAATTACGGTCGGTCAGAAGCATCGTAATCGCTCCGGCCAGAACCGGAACCGCCAGAACCAGAAGAAAAGCCGTGACCAGTTCACCCCAGATGAATAGCGGCAAACGGTGCAGGGTCATGCCCGGAGCGCGCATATTGAAGATTGTCGTGATGAAGTTGATAGAACCTAGAATAGAGGAGGCTCCGGCCAGATGTAGCGCAAAGATCGCCATATCCACCGATGGCCCGGGTTGTCCTACCGCGGATGACAGCGGCGGATAGACCGTCCAGCCCGTGCCGGCGCCGCCGCCCATAAAAGTGCTCCCAACCAACAGCAGGAAGGCCGGCGGCAAAAGCCAGAAGGAGATGTTGTTCATCCGCGGAAACGCCATATCCGGCGCACCAATAAGCAGCGGAATGAACCAATTTCCGAAGCCGCCGATGACAGCGGGCATGACAACGAAGAACACCATGATCAGACCGTGTGCCGTGATCACCACATTCCAGAACTGGCCATCAACCGAGCCATCCCCATTTAGAAACATGCCCAACTGCGTACCGGGGTCTTGCAACTCGAGGCGCATCAGAATCGAGAAAATGCCACCAATAACACCGGCGATTATCGAGAAGGCTAGATACATGGTCCCGATGTCTTTGTGGTTGGTCGAATAGACCCACCGTCGCCAGCCCTTCGGTGTGTGATCGTGGGCGTGGGCGTGGTCGTCTGCGTGGGCGTGGGCGTGGTCGTCTGCGTGTGCGTGCGCGTCAGCCATCGTAAATTCTCCTCGCCGCCCTATTGTGCGGTGGCAGGCACAGCGCCCGCATCGTTGCGTGTAATTTGAATCGGTCGGTTCATACGATAGCCATCAGAATCACCGAACCGCACCTGCGCCTTAGCAACCCAGTCGTTGAACTCGGCTTCCGGCAAGGCCTCAATAGCCAGCGGCATGAAGGCATGGCCCCCGCCGCAAAGCTCCGAGCATTGACCGTAATACATGCCCGGCTCATCAATCAGGAACCAGGTCTCGTTGGTGCGGCCCGGGACAGCGTCAACCTTGGCACCAAGGGCCGGCATGGCAAACGCATGCAAGACGTCGGAAGAGGTTACCAGAACACGAATTTTCTTTCCGACTGGCAGTACCAAGTTCTCATCAGCCGCCAGGAGACGCGGCTGACCCGGCTTGAGGTCTTCGTCTTCGACAATGAAGGCATCAAAAGTGAAGTCCCCATGGTCGGGATATTCATAGCTCCAATACCACTGGCGCCCGATCACCTTAATTGTGAGGTCGGCATCAGTTACATCATCGGTCGCATAGAGTAGCGGCAGGGAGAAAAACCCAATAACAAACAAGATCACGACCGGGATCACAGTCCAGAGAATTTCTATAAGTGTATTGTGGGTCGTCTTAGTCGGGTTTGGGTTTGCTTTCTCTCGGAACCGAATGATTGTGTAGAGCAGAAGGGCCAACACGAAGATCGAGATCGCGAAAATGATCCACAGCAGGAAATCATGGAAACTATCCATCTGCGCCATGATCGGCGAATGGGGCTCCTGGAACCCGAGCTGCCACGGCTGCGGTTGCTGCGCCGTCGCCGGCAATGGCATCAACGCAAACAGCATGCCCGCAACACCGGCTAACCCAGGTAAACCGCAGACTCGTTTCAGATAGTTATACAAGTTCATCATTCGCTCGCTTCCATCTGGTCGCCGCAAGCGCAGTTCGATCCACATGGCGGATAACCCCCTACAACCCATTGAACGAAGCAAAAAATATACAATTACATCGGTACCAACAAGACACAGCCCGCGTGATTCGAAACCTTGAGACACCTTGTCGCAGCGCCGCAAGCACATGATTGTGCATAACATTTAACGTTCTTAGCCAATCCCAAATAACCTTGGAGCAGAAGAAAAAACTTTCTGACGGGAGTGTTGTACCGCAAAGGCTGACAATCATTACCCGTGTCCCATATTGTTGTCGTACAATTTAACCTCGACCCAAGCAAAGAAAGCCGCCATGTCCGACATAGCCCGCACCGACGATATCTTTTATACGCGAACCGGTATGAACCAGGAAAAGGTGGAATCATATGTCGATACCGCACTTGACGGTGCTGACGATGGCGAACTTTTTTTTGAGTATAATCAGACCGAAAGTATCACCTTCGACGACGGTCGGGTTCGCAGCGCAAATTTTGATACCTCCCAAGGCTTCGGCCTTCGGGCGGTCTCGGGAGAAGCGACCGGATATGCCCATTCAACAGAGATGAGCGAAGCCGCCATCGCCCGAGCGGGCGACACGGTGCGCGAGGTGCGGGCAGGCCATGACGGGACGGTGGCGCAGTCCCCGACCGGGACAAACCGTGACCTCTATACCGACGTCAACCCGTTGGGCGAGACGGCGTTTGAGGACAAGGTCACGTTGCTGTCAGAGATTGACGCCTACGCCCGAGATAGCGACCCGCGTGTCCGCCAGGTCACGGCATCGCTATCGGGCAACTGGCAGGCAGTGCAGATCGTGCGCACAGGAGGCGAACGGCGAGCGGATATTCGTCCGCTGGTGCGGCTTAACATCTCCGTCATGGTTGGTGATGGCGACCGGCAAGAGACAGGCTCCCACGGCGTCGGCGGCAGGGCGGTCTACGACCAGTGGATCGCACCGGAAAACTGGAAATCCCAAGTCGACGAAGCGCTACGTCAGGCGCTGGTGAACCTAGCCTCGGTGCCCGCACCCGCCGGCGAAATGCCAGTGGTCCTAGGCCCAGGCTGGCCTGGCGTGCTACTGCACGAAGCGATCGGTCACGGCCTTGAAGGCGATTTCAACCGCAAGAAAACCTCGGCATTCTCCACCCTACTCGGCGAACGTGTCGCCGCGCCGGGCGTGACGGTTGTGGACGACGGCACGCTGACCGACCGACGCGGCTCGATCACCATCGACGACGAGGGAACACCGAGCGCCAACAATGTGCTGATCGAAGACGGGATTCTAAAAGGCTATATGCAAGACCGCATGAATGCACGCCTGATGGGCGTGGCACCAACCGGCAATGGCCGCCGACAGTCTTTCGCACACAGCCCTATGCCCCGCATGACCAACACCTACATGCTCGACGGCACAGCAGACCCCGAGGAGTGTATCAAGGCGGCAAAGAGCGGCATCTATGCAGTGAATTTCGGCGGTGGGCAGGTTGATATCACCAACGGCAAGTTCGTGTTCAGCTGCACAGAGGCCTACCTTATTGAGGACGGAAAGCTCGGCGCACCAGTCAAGGGCGCGACCCTTATTGGTAACGGGCCGGACGCCCTAACACGAGTAAAGTTGATCGCTAACGATTCCCGCCTTGACGACGGGGTTGGCACATGCGGCAAGGACGGCCAGTCAGTGCCGGTCGGTGTCGGACAGCCCACGATGTTCCTCGACTCGCTTACCGTCGGCGGCACAGCAGTCTGATCCGCGCAGACACGCGAGCGAGCCACAGGTCACACCTTAAGACGTCACGCCAGCCATGCGTCTATTGCATGGATATTTGTTTCGTATTCCGGACCGATACAGAATAGTCAGATGTTCAGAGCACCAGACTGTCATGACGCGATTTGAAAATCCGAGCGGAGACGGCATGCCCAACGAAGGAAGTCTACCCAACACGGCTAAAGAGACGAGCGAAAGACCGACGCCTCGGCGTCGCATAGCAGCCAACGCAAGATATATTGTCATCGCCGTGATTGTCCTAGCAGCTATCGTAAGCGCCGGGCGTTGGGGTTACTGGCAATGGGCCCATGTCAGCGAGACCGACGCCCGGATTCAAGCCAACGCCATCGCCATCTCCAGCCGAGTCTCGGGCTGGATTGTCGACCTGCCCATTATCGAGGGCGACCGGATCAAGCGTGGTGACATGCTCGTAGAAATTGATTCCCGGGAATCCCGGCTCAAGCTCAACGAATACGGCGCCCGCATCGCCGCCCTAGCGGCCGAGCGCCAACAGATCGCATTGCAAATCGATCTAATCGACCGAACGACGAGCAGCCGGGTGCAAGCTGTGCGCTCGCGCGCCGACGCCGCACGGATCGCGGTCGTGGCGAGCCTCGACCAGTTTGAGCTCGCCCGCGCGGATTTCGAGCGTACCCGCAAACTCCTAGCCGAACAGATCGTATCACGCCAGCGCCTCGATCAGGTGCGCACAGAGTTGAGCCGCGTTCAGGAAAGGCATCAGAAGGCGCAGGCGGAACTCGCTGCAGCCCTAGCAGACGTCGAAGAAGCTGAGGCGGAGCGTGGCGAGATGAATGTGCTTGCCAGCCGGATGGACGTGCTACGGCATAGGGAAGCAGAAATCGCTACCCAGCACGACCGGCAGGCCCTCGACGCCGCAGACCGGACGATAAAGAGCCCGATTGACGGTGTTGTCTCGGAGACCTTCGCAGACCATGGCGAATTCGTCAGCCCTGGGCAGCGACTGATGCTAATCCACAATCCCGATCTCGTCTGGGTGGAGGCCAATATCAAAGAAACCGACATCCGGCACATCGCGCCCGGCATGCCGGTGAATATTTTAATCGACGCCTTCCCCAACCAAACTTTCACTGGTACCGTCGCGCGAATTGGACAGGCCGCAACGAGCGAGTTCGCGCTACTTCCGAACCCAAACCCGAGCGGCAACTTCACCAAGGTCACCCAACGACTGCCCGTGCGCATTACAATCGATGAAGCCCGGGGCGTTCTGCGCCCAGGCATGATGGCCGTGGTGAATATCGCGATCCCTGGCCGTTGACCGACATCATCATGCCTACAAGCAATGTCGGCGCGGCGCCCGCTACCATCGGTTTTGCCCATCGGTGGCTCGTCGTCACGACCTGCCTGTCGTCGTCACTCGCCCTCGCCCTCTCAGGCACCATCACCAATGTCGCGGTTCCCGATATCATGGGCACCTTCGGCGTCGGGCAGGATCAGGCCCAGTGGATGGCAACCGCATTTTTCGCGGCCATGACCGCCGGTATGCTCCTGAGCGACTGGCTGACCCGCACCTTCGGTGCACGCCACGTCTTTGTAGCAATGATGCTCCTGTTCTTTGTGGCGTCGGTTGCTGGTGGCACCGCCCAAACCTATCTGGTCGTTGTGTTGGGGCGCGCCGCGCAGGGGCTAGCGGCGGGCATCATCCTGCCGCTTACCATGATGGCCATGTTCGCCGTCTTCCCGCCTAACCGCCGCGCCATGGTCGCCGGTCTGTTCGGGATTAGCTTCGTACTCGGCCCCGGCCTGGGCCCCTGGTTCGGTGGCATCGCTATCGACATCTTCGACTGGCGGTTCACCTTCTACGTCGCCCTGCCGGTAGCCTTCTGTTCGATGATGCTCGCCACGATCGTGCTCCCGGCCCGGGATCGCGATGGGGTACGCACTCATCTCGACTGGTTTGGATTCCTCCTAGTCGCCACATTTCTGACCGCGACCCTGACCGGTCTTTCGAACGGGCAGCTAAAGGGCTGGAACTCCAACTTCGTCATGTCGTCCCTTGGGCTAGGGCTCGGTTCGGCCATCATCTTCGTCATTTGGGAGCTCATCGTCGACGATCCAATTTTCGACGTCCGCCTACTTACCCGCCCGCGTTTCGCCATTGCCAATCTGATTTCGTTCCTATTTGGCGCGACCCTTTTCGGATCCTTCTACCTGCAGCCCGTCTTCGTGCAGTTGGTGCAGAATTATACCCCCCTACGCGCTGGGCTGGTCCTGGTGCCGGGTGGCCTGATTATGGGGCTTGTTCTGCCGCTCGCCGGACGCACCTCGGACCTCGTGCCGCCCTACTTGCCGCTAGCGATTGGCTTTCTAATGTTCACGGTCTCGCTCTGGCTGATGGGATACGCAGACCCCAATACCGCCTTCATTACCTTCGCCGCGATCGTCGGGTTGGGCCGGATTGGCCAAGGCATGCTGTTTCCTCCGGTAACGGCTGTCGGGCTCCAGGCGGCTCCAGCTGCACAAATGGGTACCGCTAACGGAATGCTGAACTTCACCCGTCAGATGGGCGGTGCATTCGGGATTAACCTATTAGCGATCTTCATCGAACGGCGCACAGCGGTTTACAGCGAGATCCTCGCCTCGACACAAACCGAAGCCAACTCCGCGACCGGCGGCCTGCTAGATAGCGTGCGGGAGATGCTAGCCGCGGCCAACCTGCCCGAAACGATCGAGGGACCGCTGGCGACACTCTATCTCGGCCGCATAGTTGCCGCGCAGGCGACCGCATTGGCTTTTCAAGACACCTTCTTTGTCTTCGCGATCGTAGGTTTACTCGCTGTGGCCCTTTCGTTGGCCCTATGGACCCCGTTTCGTCGCGGTCGCTAGTAGGTGCCCTCGTCCCTCTCTCTGGTCGGCAGCCCGTTCAGCTTGTCGAGGACATAGATGATCAAGGCGTAAAACAAATAGTACATGAACACGAAGTTCACGATCGGTATCAGGGTGAGGATGACCCAAAGAACTTTGTTGCGCCCCATCCGGTCAGCAATAAAGTAGTTCCCGATTGCCAGACCAATAAAGACAATCATCAGTGGTACAAAGCCAAAAAACTGTTCTTCCATAATTCGCCCTTTCTGAGCCATTCATTACCAAGCGTACTCCTCAAAAGCCCGGTTCACGTCATGATTCCAGCGGCCCCCGAAAGCAGCGAGCTTGTTTTCAGCCGGGGTTAAACCACTATCGACGATCTGCTCTAGGGTCGCCAGAAAATGGGTTTCGTCTTGACCCCAGAAGTCGAGCTTCGCACGATTGCGCAGACCGATACGGGAGATCTCCATAGCTTCACGGGCCAGTTCTAGCAGGGTGCGACTGCGAAACGGCGTGGCCAGGCCCTGGGCCGGCACGTTATTGCGCAGATCAATTACTTCGTCAGCAGACCAGTCGGCTATCATTTCGTGGGCTGCATCGAGCGCCCCGCTATCATAAAGCAAGCCAACCCAGAAGGCCGGTAACGCACACACCCGCCTCCACGGCCCGCCATCGGCACCACGCATTTCGATAAACCGCTTGAGCCGCACCTCTGGAAACAGTGTCGTGGTGTGATCTGTCCAGTCGCCCATGGTCGCATACTCGCCCGGCAAAGATGCGAGATTACCATTCATAAAGTCACGAAACGACTGCCCCGAGGCATCAATATAGGCGCCATCGCGGTAGACAAAATACATCGGCGTATCAAGTACATAGTCGACATAATGCTCATATCCGAATTCGGCTTCGAAAACGAAAGGCAAAATGCCCGACCGGTCATTGTCAGTGTCAGTCCAAACATGGCTGCGCAGACTCAAGTACTCCGTGGGTTTGCCCTCCTTGAACGGTGAATTCGCGAAAAGCGCAGTGGCAATGGGCTGAAGTGCCATGCCAACACGCATCTTTCGCGCCATATCTCTCTCACTATCAAAGTCGAGATTCACTTGCACTGTGCAGGTACGCAGCATCATGTCGAGACCCATGGTGCCCACCTTCGGCATATATTCGCGCATCACCTTGTAGCGGCCCTTGGGCATCCAATGGGCGTCTTCGCGCCTCAGTAGCGGATGAAAGCCGAGGCCAAGCATGGCAACGCCCAGCTCACGATTAACCTCACGCAGTTGCTTGAGGTGCTCCTGCACCTCCTCGCAGGTCTGGTGTAACGTCTCAAGCGGAGCGCCCGATAATTCGAACTGCCCGCCTGGCTCGAGCGAAATGTTTGCACCGCTGTCGCCGGTCAGAGCAATAACATTTTCACCCTCATATATCGGCTCCCAGCCGAAGCGCTGCAGCCCCACTAGAAGGTCACGAATCCCCGGGCTGCTATCATAAGACAGAGGCGTGTGATCCGATTGGCGAAACGCGAATTTCTCGTGCTCGGTCCCAATCCGCCAATCATCGCGTGGCTTCTCGCCCTCGGCGAACCAAGCTATGAGTTGATCCTTGGATTCGATGATGGGGCCGCCGCCCGATGACGGTGCTGCCATGACATATTTCCTGACTGGTCCCAGTTAACAGATGCGCCCGGAACGCCAGTCCCCGGCAATGGCTTGAACAACGGCAAGGGCCGCAATTGCGGCCGTGTCGGCACGCAGCACACGCGGCCCTAACCCGACAGGAACAACAAAGGGGAGATCGCGCAACTGGTCAAGCTCGTCCGGAGCAAACCCACCCTCCGGCCCTATCATAACCGCGAGCGGACCCGGGTCGCTACTCAGAGACCCGGCCACCGTGGCGAGCGACTGGCCCGCCCCGGTCTCGTCCCCAAGCAGGATACAACGCTCAACGGGCCAAGTCTCGAGGAGCGTCGACAGGCGCACCGGTTCCTCAATAATCGGCACGCATAGACGCTCCGACTGTTCCGCGGCCTCGATCGCATTGGCGCCCAAGCGTCGCGTGTTGACTCGCTCAGAATTGGTTCGAGCGGTTAGGACTGGAAGTAGGCGCGCAACACCGAGTTCGGTCGCCTTAGTCGTCAGGAAGTCGACCGCTGCCCTCTTGATCGGTGCAAAGACAAGCCATATGTCCGGTTCCGCACGCTGCGGGCTCAACTGATCGGATACGATCACCCGCACGGCACCGCGCCGTATCTCAGTTAGCTCCGCCTGGTACTCGCCGTCGCGACCATTGAATAACGCGACCTGGTCGCCCACGCCCCTACGCATAACATTTTGCAGATAGTGGCTCTGGTCAGGGCCCAGCAAAAGCGCTCCCCCGGCAATTAGGTCGTTTTCGACGAACAACCGGATGCGTGTAAAGCTAAGTTTCGAATCCGCCATTAGGAAATTCCGAGATTGGGGGCGAGCCCCGTCTGGGCTAACAATACACCATGCAAGACGCCCCCCATCATAATGCTAGTGACATCCCCCGCGACAAGTGGATCGACCGTTACGCTCCAACGCGGACGCGTCCCTATGCGCGGCTGATACGACTCGATCGACCAATCGGCACGTGGTTACTGCTGTTACCAGGCTGGTGGGCTCTGGCCATCGCTGCCCCGTCAGGCGCATGGCCCAACTTCCTCTGGCTAGCGCTGTTCGCGATCGGGGCAACCCTAATGCGCGGTGCTGGATGCGTGATCAACGATTTTTTTGACCGAGATTTCGATGCACACGTGGCACGCACCGCCGACCGACCCTTAGCCAGTGGCGAGGTTTCTGCACGCGCAGCCATCGCGCTCCTTTCCGCTCTGCTTTTGGTGAGTTTCGCAATACTGATGATTTTTAACCCGACCGCCATAGCGATCGGGGCACTCAGTCTCCTGCTTATCGTACCCTATCCGCTGATGAAACGAATCACTTGGTGGCCACAGGCCTGGCTCGGCCTTACTTTCAACTGGGGGGTGCTGCTGGGTTGGGCCGTCGTGTGCGGCGAGCTGGAGGCGACCGCGTTCATCCTCTATGCCGCCGGGTTCTTCTGGACGCTAGGATACGACACCATCTATGCCCATCAGGACAAGGGAGACGACGCGCTAGTTGGTATTAAGTCGACGGCGCGTCTGCTCGGCGCCAAGTCGCGCCTCTGGCTCGTCGGTTTTTATTGCATCACACTAACACTGCTGGCCGCAACGGGTTGGATTGCGACGCTGGGCTGGCCATTCTGGGTCGGGTTAACCCTCGCCGCAGCTCACCTTGTCTGGCAGGCTATAACAATTAATTTCGACGACCCTAGAGATTGCCTTGCGAAGTTCAAATCTAACCGGGACTTCGGGCTGGCCATTTTCGCTGCAGCGATCGCAGGACGTCTCCTGGCCTGACCCAGGAACTAAACGTCCGCAGGCATGATCAAGCTCATACCCGCTCGACCTTGTGGATGGCATGCGCGACTGGCACCGCTGCTGCCTCCAATGCCCTTGCCCGCGTTGCACGGATCTCTTGATCGTCGATGTGCGCCCGAACGAAGACGTCGAGTGCGTCATCGGGTGCGAGGCGATTGCGCATTAGTGTAAGCACCTCTAGTTGAGAAAGCTCCGTGAGCTGCCGATTTTCAGCGGCGACTTCCGTCAACGCGAAGGGCGTCGTGTCCTCGCCCACATGGCCGCGGAAACTCAAATAGGCCCAAGCCACGTCGATCGCCTCACCCCCATCCAGTTCGAGAGTCAGATCATCGAGCCGCGCAAAGTGATAATTATCGACCTCTGTCGGATGCATGACCTCGAGTTCTACATCGCTGAGCCAGTTTACCGCGACCGCTACGCGGGTACCCGGGACATGACGCAACGCTGCAGGCAAGGAACCGTAGCTCGCGAAATGTGCCGAGTAGACCACGTCGTGGTCCGCGAGCCATGCACGCTGGACCGGAATTGGTGCGTGTTCCGTCCCATATTTCTGCCGGAGGCGGATCGGCGACTGGTTTGAGCCATAACCAATCACCGGACGGCGGTCTCGGCGATGGTTTGGATCGAACGGTGCAGCGACACCGTCGATAAGGGTAAAGGAATACGTCGTGATGTCGTAGGGATAGCCTACCGCGCGAGCGAGCACGGGATCAGTTACGAAGGGATCGGTCGCATCTGGTATCATAGAATCATTGTCGCGCGCCACGTCCGTGCCCGCAAGCGGCCCACGCCGAAGTACCGGGGTTCTTGACGCGCGGGCGCGAGACCGGTCTAAGTTTAGCACTATGCCATACTCCAGCCTACGCGAATTCATCGAACGCCTAGAGCGCGATGACCGCCTTGTCAGGGTGAGCTACCCTGTCGCGGCGAGCCTCGAGATGACCGAGATACAGACTCGCCTCCTCGCCGAGCAGGGGCCCGCGGTCCTGTTCGAGAACGTCATCGCAGATGACGGCAGCCCGAGCCCGATCCCGGTTCTGACCAACCTGTTCGGTACTGTCGAACGGGTCGCCTGGGGCATGGACCGGGAACCAAACCAGTTGCGCGAAATCGGAGAGACTCTCGCCTTCCTGCGCCAGCCTGAGCCGCCCGGCGGACTGCGCGATGCCTGGGATAAGCTGCCAATCCTGCGAAAGGTTATGGCCATGCGCCCGAAGACCGTGTCCTCCGGCCAAGTGCACGATATTGTTTGGACGGGCGATGATATCGACCTCTCCAAGTTGCCCATCCAGACCTGCTGGCCCGGCGAGCCGGCGCCGCTAATAACTTGGCCGCTGGTAGTTACCCAGGGTCCCAACCCCGAGGGCAGACGCGAAGATGCTTTTAACTTGGGGATCTATCGCATGCAGGTCACGGGTCCAAAATCGACCTATATGCGCTGGCTCAAACATCGAGGCGGCGCCCAGCATCACGCGCGCTGGAAGACCGAGCGACCAGAACCCCTGCCGGCAGCCGCAGTCATCGGTGCCGACCCCGGTACAATTATCGCCGCCGTCACGCCGGTACCCGACAGCCTGTCCGAGTACCAATTCGCCGGCCTTCTGCGCGGAAAGCGTCTGGAACTGGTCGATTGTAAGACCGTGCCTCTCAAGGTTCCGGCCTCGGCCGAGATCGTGATCGAGGGTCATGTTTCACTTGACGAGTATGGTAATGAGGGCCCCTATGGTGACCATACTGGCTACTATAACTCCGTTGAGAAGTTCCCGATCTTCCACATCAGCGCAATCACCATGCGCCGCGACCCGATCTACCTGTCAACGTTCACAGGCCGGCCACCCGACGAACCATCGGTACTGGGTGAGGCGCTCAACGACGTCTTCGTTCCCTTGCTGCAGCAGGCCTTTCCTGAGATCACTGACTTCTGGTTGCCACCCGAGGGGTGCTCCTATCGGATCGCCGTGGTTTCTATTCGTAAAGCTTATCCAGGTCACGCCAAGCGAGTGATGATGGGGGTATGGTCCTACCTGCGCCAGTTCATGTACACGAAATGGGTCATCGTTATAGATGACGATATCGACGCGCGCGATTGGAAGGACGTGATGTGGGCAATCTCAACCCGTATGGACCCGGCGCGCGATATAACAGTCGTCGAAAACACTCCAATCGACTATCTAGACTTCGCGTCGCCCGCGTCGAGCCTTGGTTCCAAAATCGGGCTCGACGCAACCAACAAGATTCCACCCGAGACCGAACGCGAATGGGGAAAGCAGATCCGAATGGCCGACGAAGTAATCGAAAAAGTCTCCGCAATGTGGGACGATTTGGGACTACCCGGATCGGGCAAATCTATATGGTAATAGGGTGGTCCCGCTCGGCAGACTTCTGGGATCATGATCGCCTCGACAACACTGGTCCTTGTTTCCGTGATAGGAATCGTCGAGTTTTTTAGTCCCGGTAACCTGTGGCGCCGGCCCAACCAATAACAGGCGCGCCGTGGCGCGAAGAACAAATATGTCTGATAGCGCCTCACCCAACGACCGTAACCGTCTTTCCGACCTAATTGCCGGTGCAATGCGGCGCGGCGGCGATGCCGCCGACGCGGTTCTGATCCGCTCGACCGCGATCTCGCACGCCCAGCGGCTCGGCGAGATCGAACAGCTCGAACGCCAGGAGAGCTTCGATCTAGGCCTGCGGGTCTTCCGCGGCAAGAAACAGGCGATCGTGTCCTCGACCGATTTCTCAAAGGACGCGCTCGACGAACTCGTCGACCGTGCACTCGACATGGCCGCAGCGGTGCCCGACGACCCGTGGGCTGGCCTCGCCGATCCCGATCAGCTCGCAACCGAAATTCCTGACCTCGACATGGTCGACCCGGACGAACCCACCGGCGAGGTCCTAGTAGAGATGGCACACGCCTGTGAGGATGCGGCCCGTGCTGTCGAGGGCGTGACTAACTCGGAAGGTGCGCAGGCAAGCTGGAGCCATACCAGCATCTGCCTGGCGGCGAGCAACGGTTTCACAGGCGACTATGCCCGCACCGATACGGGCATCGGCGTTTCCGTAATCGCCGGCGAGGGCGCAGGCATGGAATCCGAATACGACTTTGCCCACGCGGTCCACATGGCCGACCTTGAAGACCCGGAGGCCGTCGGCAAGCGCGCCGGCGAGAAAGCGACGGCGCGGCTCGGCAGCCGTCGTATGCCGACGGCCCAAGTGCCCGTGGTCTACGACCCGCGCGTTGCCGGCAGCCTGCTCGGCCACCTCTCCAGCGCCATCACTGGACCGGCAATCGCTCGGAGAACCAGTTTCCTCAAGGATCGGCTCGGCGAACAAATCTTCACGACAGACATCGAAGTCTTTGACGACCCCCACCGCCGCCGCGGCATGCGCTCGAAGCCGTTCGACGCCGAGGGCATCGCCAACACGAAGCAGGCGATCGTGGAGGATGGCGTGCTGACGACCTGGCTGCTCGATCTCGCCTCGGCTCGGCAGCTCGGTCTCGAGGCCACCGGCCATGCCGGCCGCGGCACGTCGGGCTTGCCTTCACCCGGACCATCTAACCTTTATCTGGCGCCCGGTGACCAAACCCCGGCGGAGCTGATCTCTGATATAGATGCGGGCCTGTACATCACGGCGTTGATGGGCATGGGCGTCAACGGTGTCACCGGCGACTACAGCCGCGGTGCGTCGGGCTTTTGGATCGAGAACGGCGAGATCAGTTTCCCCGTCACCGAACTCACGATCGCCGGAAACCTGAACCAGATGTTCGCTGAGATGCGCCGCGCGGACGATCTCGAATTCCGCTTCGGCACCAACAGCCCGACCGTCCGTATCGACGGAATGACCGTGGCCGGCAGCGGCGACTGACGCCGCTGGTGGTCAATCGCCGAGCGGCACCGGCTGATCAGCGGGCGGGTCTACCTCGAAGGCGTTCGCAGTGCAGCAGGTCATAACGAATTGGCCCGACGCCGCCACCAAGGCGATCAGGTTGATCTCGCCCATCACAGCTTCGGCGGCGGCATAGGACGCGTCGCTCAGCTTTTTCGTTTCCATTAGCTCACGCGCGACCTCATAGCTTACACGCTCGCGATCGTCGGAGAGCGCGGGCACCTCACGCACGTTGATTGCATCGACGATCTCGCAGTCAATGCCGTTGGCTAGCGCATTGCGCGACTGGGCGAACCAAGGATAGCGCGCGTTCCAATGCCGTGCGACGACCATGAACACGATCAACCGCTCGCGCTCGGTGAGCGGCCCGGAACCCAGCGTGGCGCGCATGTCCTGCGCCACCTGAAACAGATCGGGAATGCGGATGTAGGCATAGAATGGCCCGCCCACGGGCCCGCCATTCGCCTTAGCCGCGTCATGCACCAGGGCCTGTTCCGGGTCCATATCTGCCCGGTCGATAATTTCGATACGCGTCATGTCGACCTCGTTCCTTTGGCGTGTCAAACGTCCTTGCGTACTACCATCCACATGTTGTCACTGAACGGGAACCGGTCGAAGAAACCGAACCCGACGGTTGCCAGGCCCGCATCGGCGACCATCGTGCGCAGGCTCATAGGCGTGAAGTAATTGACGTGCCCCGGGAAGCGGAAACCGCACCAGCGTGAGCCCATGATCCGGCGGTTGAGGGAAGAAAAGTTCGGGACCTTGATGATCGCCACGCCTCCGGGCTTTAGCACCCGCGCCGCATGCGACAGTAATTCGATGGGTTTGTGTTCATGTTCCAAGAAGGAGCGCATCAGGACGCCGCTCGCCGTCCCGGCCTCGTAACTCGCCAGCCCCTCTACTGCCGGCAGGTTCGTGATGCTGCCGCCGCGCGTCGCCAGCAGCGCCCCGGCTTCCTCAGCCAGCGCCTTGGATATCTCGATGCCGCTGGTCTCGTAGTGCGCCGGCAAGCTCAGCAAACGGTCAGCATTGCCGCAACCCACATCGATGACTAGGCCCGGCAGCACCCACTTGTTGATCCGGTTGGCCAGCTTGTCGGGTTTGCGCACCGCCCACCGATAGAATTTCCGCCATGCCTTCGAGACCCCATAGGCCAGCGGATACTCCTTCCGCATCCGCACCTTGCGGTCACCATGGTTTTTCTCCCAAGCGAACGCGACTTTGAAGTCTGCGTAATCCGGCGGGTTTTCCAGATATACGAACCGGCACGCCCCGCATTCACGCAGCTGCCATTCCTGCCAAGAATAACTGAGTGCAGGCCGATCTGAATTGTCGGTTTCGCAATTCGGGCAATTCCTGTGTAGAAGATCGCCAAGATTCTCGGCTGCGGACATTCATTTCCTCGCTGATCGCACCACACGTATTCATGCTAGCTGTAGCATTACAGCGGGAATCGCAACAGACCTGTCTGACTAGCGCCTACACACAGGTGGTTCGCGCCATGTTAGGCTTGCATCGGCGACGGCACATATGGCTCGATTCCGAGCGCTATCAACGGAGGCGGCGACAACCGCGACATGCAGGAATCCACGCAGAATTCACGAACGGACACTACCGGCTACCTTATTGGTCGGATGTGGCATGACTGGATGAGCGCCTATAAGGGGCGGGTCGCCATGGCCGTTACCCTAATGATTGTTGTCGCGGGCGCATCCGCAGCCTACCCCAAACTGATCGAAACTTCGATCGACCTGCTTGAAGCGAAGAACCCCAACGTTATCTGGATGATGCCCGCAGCAATCATTCTGGTCACCTTCATCAAGGGCGTCGCTTCCTACGGGCAAAGCGTCCTGAGCCAGTCTGTCGCCCTGCGCGTTATCAACTCCATCCAAAAGGCCATGTTTTCCCATCTGATGCAGGCCGACCTAAAGGCGCATCACGACACCTCGACCGGAAAACTCATTTCGCGCTTCACCAATGATGTTAATTTGATGCGCGACGCACTCTCGCGGACCTTAACAGCGATGGCGCGCGATCTCGTGACCGCCGCCGCGCTGATCGGCATGATGTTCTATCTCGACTGGCTGCTCGCCATCATCGTCGTGATCACTTTCCCGCTCGCCGGCCGACCAATCATCCGGATCGGACGGCGCCTGCGCCGTGCCTCGACGAATGCTCAGACCGGCATGGGTGAACTGACATCCAATCTGGAACAAGCCTTCTCAGGCATCCGGCTCATCAAGTCGTATCAGATGGAGGCGTATGAGCGGATGCGTGCCAATGCGTTGTTCGACCGCATCTATTATCTAGTGATGAAGACCGTAAAAGGTCGTGCGCGCACTTACCCGTTCCTTGAAACCATCGGCGGAGCATCGGTCGCAGCAGTACTGGCCTATGGCGGATGGCGTATCCTTTCAGGGACCGGAACTTTGGGCGAATTTGTAGGTTTCCTGGCAGCGGTCATTCTCGCGTACCAGCCTATCCGGAGCCTCGGAAACCTGAATGCAGCGCTACAGGAAGGGCTGGCCGCTGTGCAACGCAGCTTTGACCTGCTTGACACACCGGCACAAATTGTTGACGCCGCTGACGCGCACGATCTCGAACTTCGAGGGGGCAGCATCACTCTCAAGAATGTGACTTTCACCTACACGGGTGACAAGCCTGCCCTAGAAGACATCAACCTACACGTACCCCAACGAAAGACGGTCGCTCTGGTAGGCCCAAGTGGTGCGGGCAAATCCACGGTTATGAACCTCCTGCTTCGCTTCCACGACGTCGATAACGGTGCCGTATTGGTCGACGGTCAGGACGTCCGAACAGTCACCACGGCAAGCCTACGTGATGCTATCGCGCTCGTTAGCCAGGATATCACGTTGTTCAACGACACAGTTGCTGAAAACATCCGTTTCGGGCGGCCCGATGCGACGGATGATGAGGTGTTCGGTGCTGCCCGCGACGCGGCGGCACATGATTTCGTCATAGCCCTGCCCGACGGTTATGAAACGCTGGTGGGTGATCGTGGCTCGTCGCTGTCCGGCGGGGAAAGACAGCGCATCGCCATTGCACGGGCAATGCTCAAGGATGCGCCCATCCTGCTCCTCGACGAGGCCACGAGCGCGCTGGACTCGGAATCCGAACGGCAGGTCCAGATTGCGCTCGACCGACTGACGGCCAACCGTACAACCCTCGTCATCGCCCACCGCCTAGCCACAGTCATGAACGCAGACCAGATCCTAGTGATGGATGACGGACGGCTGGTCGAAACCGGCACCCATTCAGAGCTTCAGGCGCAAGATGGGCTCTACGCTCGTCTCAGCCGCCTCCAATTCCGAGAGCCCAAACCCCAGAATGCGGACGGCGACAGCGACACGGTGCCGAACGCGCGCACGCAAGACCGGAGCCAACCCCCCCATGCGTGAAGGCAGCGCCGCGCTAGCCAGCGCGCTTTATCGTAGCGCCACCACAGCCGGTCTGCCGCTGATTGAGCTGCTCCTAGCGCGACGCCTTATGCGCGGCAGAGAGGAGACAGCGCGTATTGATGAGCGCCGCGGTATTCCCTCTATCCAGCGCCCCGCGGGACCCGTGATCTGGATCCACGCCGCCAGCATCGGCGAGGCGCAATCCGTCCTAGTCTTGATCGAGAAGATCCTGAAGATCGCGCCAGAAATCCACATTCTAATGACCACAGGCACGGTGACGTCAGCACGTATGATGGAAGATCGGCTCCCGCCGCGAGCAATCCACCAGTTTGTACCCGTCGACAGGATAGCCTGGGTGCGGCGATTCCTAGAATATTGGAAACCGGCCGCAGCATTGTGGGTCGAATCCGAGCTCTGGCCCAACCTGTTGCTCGAATCCCGACGCGCCGGCGTACCGATGGCGCTAGTGAACGCGCGCATGTCCGAGAAATCGCGCAAGAACTGGAGCCGGGCGCCCGGCTTCGCGCGACAGCTGCTCGCCTGCCTCGGAACGATCCTAGCGCAGGATGCGGAAATCGCTGCACGGCTCGAAGCACTGGGCGCGCGCAACGTATCGATCACCGGAAACCTGAAACTCGCCGCCGCCCCACTGCCCGCGACCGCGGGCGCACTCATCGCGCTACAAGACGCGATCGGGGATCGGCCAACATGGGTCGCTGCCAGCACCCATCGCGGCGAGGAAGACATGGTCGGTGCCGCGCATCGCGGCCTCGCCGAGACATATCCCAGGCTGCTGACTCTGTTGGCGCCCCGCCACCCGCAACGCGGGGACGACATCGCACACTCCCTCGCCCGCACCGGCCTAAAGGTCGCCCGGTGGTCGCAGAACGACACGATCACACCCGACACGAATATCTACCTTGTAGACGGAACAGGTCAGCTCGGCCTTCTCTACCGCGTCGCACCGATCGCCTTCATCGGCGGCTCGCTGATTCCCCATGGCGGGCAAAATATGCTCGAGGCCGCCCAGCTGCGCTGCGCCGTGCTCTACGGACCGCATATCGACAATTTCCGCTCGGTCGCCAGAGAGCTCGAGGCTGCCGGCGCGAGCCTGCCACTGGCCGACGCAGACGATCTGGAGCGAACCGTAGGTGCACTTCTGGCGGATTCCGTCCGTACCGAAGCTATAGCAGCGGCCGCGGATGGCGCGGCCAGTCGCAAGCAGGAGGTGATCGATCTGGTGATGCGGCGCCTAAAACCGATAATTGCCAACGCCGTGGCAGGCGAATCGTGAAGGCCCCCGGCTTCTGGTCCCGGCCCGGGTCGCCGCTCAGCACCACCCTTGGGCCCGTGGGCCGCGCCTATGGCTGGGCCGGAGCGCTTCGGCGAATATTCACGACGCCCACGAAACTCGATGCGGCGATCCTGTGTGTCGGCAACCTGACTGCTGGCGGTACCGGTAAGACCCCTGTCGCACTAAGCATTGCAGCCGCCCTACAAGCCGATGGAACGGCATTTCTGACCCGCGGTTATGGTGGGCGCATGGCGGGACCCCTGCGCGTCGATCCGGACACGCATAACCATAAAGATGTCGGAGACGAGGCTCTGCTCCTCGCTCGAACAGCCCCCACCTGGGTCGCCCGGGATCGTGCGGCGGGCGCCCGCGCTGCAATCGCGGGCGGCGCACGACTGATCATCATGGATGACGGGTTCCAGAATCCGGCGTTAGTGAAGGACGTCGCTCTCGTCGTGATAGACGGCGAGACGGGGTTCGGCAACGGCAAGCTGATCCCCGCCGGGCCCCTGCGGGAACCGGTCGCGCGGGGGCTGGAACGCGCTGACGCGGCTGTCATAGTCGGCAATGATCACGCCGGCATAGCCGCACGGTCGCCCGACACGCTCCCCCGACTCACGGGCCGAACCCAGCCCACCGCAAACAACGAACCGTGGGCCGGCCGCCGGGTCGTCGCCTTCGCCGGGATCGGCCGGCCGGCGAAGTTTTTCGCGACCCTCGAGGTACTCGGCTGCGAGATCGTCGCCACCCATGCCTTCGCCGATCACCACCGGTTCACGGTCGCCGAGATCGAACAAATCCGCGCCGCGGCGGGTGATACAACCCTAGTCACGACGGAAAAGGACGCCTTGCGTCTGCCACCTTCCTATGCGAACACCGTTGAGACCCTAGCGGTCGAGTTCGTGTGGGACGACCCTCGCGCGCTGGCCGAAATTGTCGCGAGGAAAATTCCGGCGGTGCTCACCTAATGGGCCGACGGCATCGGCCCCGCGATCAGCTCGGGATCCAGCCGCACATCGAACCAATTGATCCGCCAATCGAGATGCGGGCCGGTCGAACGGCCCGTCGAACCGACCGTGCCGATCGGTGCCCCCATCACCACCATTTCACCCTCATCGACGTCGATCGAATCGAGATGCGAGTAGATGCTCGTCAGCCCGTAGCCATGGTCCAGCACGATCGTGCCACCGGTGAAGAACAGGTCGTCTTCCGCAAGTGTCACCACCCCACGCGCCGACGCCAGCACCGGTGTCCCCGTCGGCGCCGCTATATCGATTCCAAGATGGGGCCGGCGCGGCTTGCCGTTGAGGATACGCTGGTTGCCATACCGCCCGGTTATCTGGCCGATGATCGGCCAAGCGAACCCATTTTCGAAGTATAGCATTTCGCTATCGCGTGCGCGGACGGCAGAGATCAGGTGTCCCTCGCGCCGGATACGTTCCATGTCACGCGCATTAGGCGAGACCTTACGGGCCGGCAGCCCGTCGATCCGCTCGATGTCATAGTCACGCATGACAACCGGAAGCCGCCGGATCTCGCGGCGCCCCTCGCCAAGATCGATCTGCAGAGTGAAGGCTTCCGTGCGATCCCGGTCCACCCCAAACACGAACCGGCCGGAGGCCGGATCGACACGCAGTGGTTCCCCATCTAGGACCACGGCCGCGCCGGGTGCGGCAGTCCCGATCACTAGCGCGCCCTGCGTTAACGTCTCGGGAAGATCAAGTGCCCGCGCTACGCCGTAAGACACGATCAATATAACCAGCGCCGCGAGCCGAGTCCTCACAGAAGGGAGCCTTGCGGATCGTCACCCGGCCCTGTCTTCGTCTTCGGTTTGGCGCGCATGGATTTGCGGGCCGGGGCATCTCTACCCACGCTGTCGACAGTCGCGCCGATAACGCCGTCATCGCGGAAACTGAGCGAGATCGTATCACCCGGCCCAAGCGTATCGGCTGCAAGCACCGGGGCGCCGGCGGCGTCGCGTACCAGCACGAACCCCCTCTCCAGAACACCCTTGTATGAATAGCTCTCCAACAGGCCATCAATACCGGTAAGACGCTGTTCAGTATCTGCCAGAAAGCGCCTCGAGGCTTGTTCCAGACGATCGCCGAGAGATTGTGCATCGCGCAGGTCACGTTCGAAGCGCGCGGCATCAGACGATCGCGCTGCCGCGAGGCGTGCCACCATCTCCGCAAGGTCGCGCTGTTTGACCGCGACATAATGATCGGGATGCACGAGCTGTCGGCTATGCTGTACCATCGCTTCACCCTTGGTACGCAGAACCCGGGACAGCGCAGGGCGGAGCCGTTCGACCCAGTCATCGACCCGCTGCATTGCGCCCTCGAGGATACGGCGCGGCGCGGGCAAACCGCGGCCGAGCGCCGTCACCTCCTGGGCACGGCTGCGCACTAGGCGGTTCATAGCGCCGGTCAGCCGGGCGCCGTCCTCTTCCACCTGGGCAACCAGATCGCTGCGCACCGGTACCGCCATCTCCGCCGCCGCAGTCGGCGTCGGCGCACGCCGATCCGACGCGAAATCGATCAGCGTGGAGTCGGTCTCGTGGCCGACGGCTGAAATCAGTGGAATATCGCTCTCCGCCGCGGCGCGGACCACATTCTCCTCGTTGAATGCCATTAGGTCCTCGAGCGACCCGCCGCCCCGGGCGACGATCAGAAGGTCCGGCCGCGGGACGGACCCCCCCGGTACGATCCGGTTGAAGCCCTCGATCGCGGCCGTCACCTGTGCCGCCGCACCGTCGCCCTGCACCAAGGCCGGCCAGACTAGGACATGGCGCGGGAAGCGGTCGGCCAGCCGGTGCAGTATGTCGCGGATTACGGCTCCCGTGGGCGACGTGACCACGCCGATCACCCCCGGTAGAAAGGGAATATCTGCCTTCCGGTCGGCATCAAAAAGGCCCTCGCCCGCGAGCCGCTTGCGCCGCTCCTCGATCATCTTGAGCAGTGCGCCCTCGCCCGCCACCTCGAGCCGCTCGATCACGAGCTGGTACTTGGAACGGGCGGGATAAGTCGCGACCCGGCCCGTGGCGATCACCTCGAGCCCGTCCTCGGGCTCTATCTCTAGCCGGCCCGCGGAACCGCGCCAGCGCACCGCGTCCATGGTAGCGTCGGCGTCCTTAAGGGTCATGTAGAGATGGCCGGATGCCGCGCGCTTGAAGCCGGACACCTCGCCGCGCACCCGCACATAGGCGAAGCTATCTTCGACCGTGCGCTTGACCGCCCCGGACAGCTCCGCGATCGACAGCACGGGAGGCTGGTTGTCGCCGGTGGCCTGATCCAGCAGGTCTGGGGTATCGGGGGGCGTCTGGTTCATCGAATCACTCTCATGATACAAACTACGGGCCGTGAAACGAAGGGCTCAAAGAAGGATCATCCCGATGCGAATTCTCGTTGTCGGCGGTGGCGGGCGCGAGCACGCGCTGTGCTGGGCTATCGCCGCCTCTCCGCTCTGCGAAGTACTTTATTGTGCGCCCGGCAATGCTGGGATAGCCCGGGATGCCGAATGTGTCCCAATTGCGGCCGACGATGTCGTGGCGCTAGTCGAATTTGCCACTGAACAAGCTATCGACCTAGTTGTAGTCGGCCCTGAGGTGCCGCTGGTTCTCGGCCTGGTGGATCGGCTAGATGCGGAGGGCGTGATGGCCTTCGGGCCGTGCGCCGACGCCGCGATGCTCGAGGGCTCGAAAGGATTCATGAAAGATCTGTGCGCCCGCCACGATATCCCGACTGCCGCCTATGGCCGCTTCGCCACTGCGGAAGATGCCAAGGCCTATATCCGCGAAAAGGGTGGGCCCATCGTGGTTAAGGTCGACGGACTAGCCGCCGGCAAAGGCGTAACTGTTGCCCGGACCATCGACGAGGCGTTTGACGCTGTGGACCAAGCAATGAATGACCAGGTGTTCGGCGACGCCGGCGCCGAGCTAATCATTGAGGAATTCCTGCCGGGCGAAGAGCTATCTTTCTTCGCGCTCGTTGACGGTAAGACGGCCCTGCCGCTGGCCGGTGCGCAGGACCATAAGGCCGTCGGCGATGGCGATACCGGCCCCAATACCGGCGGCATGGGTGCTTACTCTCCCGCCCCGTCCCTCACACCAACGCTAGAAGATGAGGTGATGGAGACGATCATATTGCCAACCGTCCGCGGCATGGCCGCCGACGGATATCCCTATCGCGGTGTGCTCTATGCCGGGCTGATGCTCAACGAGGGCCGCCCGAAGCTGCTCGAGTACAATGTCAGGTTCGGCGACCCGGAATGCCAAGTGCTAATGATGCGACTGCGCTCCGACATCGTGCCGGCGTTAGTCGCATCCTGCGACGGTACTCTAGAAACATTTGACCTGCGCTGGTCCGACGAAGCAGCACTCACCGTGGTGCTGGCCGCGAATGGCTATCCGGGCACGTATGAGAAGGGCACGGAGATCAGCGGGCTCGACAAGGCCGCGGCGACCGGGGCGACGGTTTTCCATGCGGGCACCATCGCCGACGACGGGAAAATTCTCGCGACCGGCGGCCGGGTCCTCAACGTGACGGCGCGCGGCACCAGCATCACGAAGGCCCAGGCGCGTGCCTATGCCGCCGTCGACGCCATCGACTGGCCGGGAGGCTTCTGCCGCCGTGACATCGGATGGCGTGCCGTTGCGCAGAAAAGGTAGCGAAGCGCACCCTAGCGAAGTCCTGCGAAAAACTCCCTCAAGAGACGCGCGCACTCGCCTTCTTCCAGACCGCCCACGACGTCCGGCACATGGTTGCATGTGGGTTGTGAGAAAATGCGTGCACCATGTTCCACGCCGCCACCTTTCGGGTCATAGGCACCAAAGAATAACCTTGTAATTCGGGCAAAAGCGATCGCCTGGGCGCACATGGCGCAGGGTTCCAGCGTGACATACAGATCGCAGTGTGACAGCCGGGCCACAGACAATTCCCGCGCCGCCATCCGGATCGCCAACAACTCCGCATGAGCCGTTGGATCGCGGTCCTGTTCGACTCGGTTCCCGGCAACAGCCAGAATCCGCGATGCTACCCGATCTACGATCACGGCACCCACGGGCACATCCCCGAATGCCGCCGATGCCCGGGCTGCGGCCAAGGCCTGTTTCATGTAACGCGCGTCTTCCATGAGAGGAACGGTGCCCGTGCAAGCGCAAAATTGCAACGACGCGCAGCCGCCGCGTAGAGTGCACCGCATGTCCAGACCTGTGATTGGCATCACCCTCGATTCCGAGAAACCCGGCTGCTATTCGAACCTGCCCTGGTACGCCCTGCGTCAAAATTACACCGATGCGGTGGCCGAGGCTGGGGGCCTTCCACTGCCGCTACCCCACGAGCCGGACCAGGCCGACGCCTATCTCGATATCATTGACGGACTGGTCATCACAGGCGGCGCCTTTGACGTCGACCCATCCCTTTTCGGCGCCGACAAGCGTCACTCCACAGTCGTGACCAAGGACAGGCGCACGGCGTTCGAACTCGCAACCACCCGCGGCGCACTCGACCGAGATATGCCCCTACTCGGCATCTGTGGCGGCCAGCAACTTCTGCATGTAGCGCTGGGTGGCACCCTAATCCAGCACATCCCCGACGAGATCGCCGAACCGCTGGCCCATGAACAACCTAACCCCCGTGACGAGCCTGGCCACAGCATTTCCCTGCGGCCCGGTACACTGCTGCACCGGATCGTCGATGCCGACTCGCTTGAGGTGAACAGCGCCCATCATCAGGCTGCTAAGGACACATCCGACCGCATCGTCGTCAACGCCGTCGCACAGGACGGGGTAATCGAGGGGATTGAGGCGATCGATGCAAGTTTCGCACTGGGTGTCCAGTGGCATCCGGAGTACAATGTCTCGGCAGGCGATAAAGCAATTTTCAAGGCCTTAATCGACGCCGCCGCACACTCATCAACGTAACGAACCGATCGGCCGCCAATGAACTCCGACGCACCCAAGGGCCAGCGTATCGCCAAGATCATAGCACGAGCGGGCGTGTCCTCGCGACGGGAAGCTGAGCGCTGGATCGCGGACGGCCGCGTCACCCTCAACGGGAAACCGGTGGATTCGCCCGCACTCAACGTCTCGATCGATGCCGACATCCGGATCAACGGAAATCCCCTACCCGCGCGCGACGCCGCGAGAGTGTGGCGTTATAATAAACCGCAGGGTCGCCTGACCACCCATCGTGACCCCGAGGGGCGGCCGACTATCTTCGACGCGCTACCGACTGAACTCGCGCACGCCAAGCCCGTCGGCAGGCTAGATATGAACTCAGAGGGCCTACTCCTGCTGACTAACGATGGAGAGCTCGCACGGCGTTTGGAGCTGCCGTCCACGGGCTGGCTGCGCCAGTACCGCGTGCGGGTGCATGGCCGGATCGACCCATCCGCGCTCGCCATACTGGAACGCGGGGTGGAGATCGACGGCACACATTTCCGGCCCGCGCGCGCAAAGCTGGAGCGCCAGGTCAACGCAAACGCTTGGCTGACCATTGCTATCCGCGAAGGCAAGAATCGTGAGGTCCGTCGGCTGATGGAACATCTCGGCTATACGGTGAACCGGCTGATCCGCACCGGTTACGGGCCCTTCCAGCTGGGTAAGCTGCCACGCAGTCACGTCCAGGAGGTTGCACCCAAGATCCTCGCCGAACAGTTGCCGCGCGCATGACAGCACAAGCTGGACGGCTGCGTATCATTGGTGGGAGCCATCGCGGTCGCCGTATCCAGACTCCACTCGGCTCGGACGCACGCCCTACCGGGGACCGGGTCCGCGAAGCCCTCTTCAACATCCTCGTTAATGGTCTCGCCGACGCCCCCGCCCTATCGGGGGCGTCGGTACTGGACGCCTGCGCCGGCTCCGGTGCCCTGGGTATCGAAGCGCTGTCGCGTGGAGCAAAACATGCGATTTTCTTCGATATAGATCGGGCAGCGGTGCGTCAGATCGCGTCTAATCTCGACGTTCTTGGCCTGAGAGATCGCGCCGACGTCCAGCGGATGGACGTCCGCCGGCCGAGCGCCGGTACGCCCTGCACCATCCTGTTTCTAGATCCGCCCTATGACAGCGATACGGCGCAGATTGGACCTGAGGCCCTCGCGCACCGCGGCTGGCTAGCGCCGGGTAGCCTCTGCGTGATCGAGACACGCCGTGGCGCGGATCTCGACTGCGGCGCCGAATTCCGGCCGCTCGACGCGCGCACCTATGGCGACACATCGCTGCACTTCCTGAGCTGGTTGGGACAGGTGTGACGCAGGATTAGCGTCGACCAAACAGCCGCTCGATATCGGTGAGATTCAACTCGACATAAGTCGGGCGTCCGTGATTGCACTGCCCCGCATGAGGGGTCATTTCCATCTCACGCAACAGGGCGTTCATCTCGTCGCGGTTCAGCCGCCGCCCGGCGCGCACGCTGCCATGGCAGGCCATGGTACTGCACACATCGTCGAGCCGCTCCTTGAGCGACTGCGTCGTGCCGATCTCGGATAAATCATCGGCTAGGTCACGCACCAGTCCGGCCACGTCCGACTGCCCAAGCAACGCCGGGACCTCACGCACGACAACGGCGCCGGGCCCGAATTTCTCAAGCACGAGACCAAGCTCTGCGAATTCGTCAAGTCGGTCCGCCAAGCGGTTGACCGAAGCCTCGTCCAGATCAACCACCTCGGGCAGCAGCAGCCCTTGGCAAGTCACCGCGCCACTCGCCAGCGCAGTCTTCATGCGTTCATAGACCAGCCGCTCATGGGCGGCATGCTGATCCACTATTACCAATCCCTGGGCTGTCTGGGCGACAATGTAGGTTTCATGTAGCTGGGCCTGAGCCGCGCCCAAAGGAAAAGATGTATCCTCCGTAGACGGCTCCATTATCGCGACCGCCGGCGGCGCCGATTCCAAACCCGGGATGACACTCGACCCATCCCGGGGAGCGAAATATTGTACCGCCGCCTCAGCCAGTCCCGTCGAAACCCGGCCGCCAAACCCGCGCGCTCCACCATAGTCCGTCGACGAACCAGGCGCGTTAACCGACCGGAAAGCCCCCAGCGCAGTATCGGCGACCGTGGTCGAGGCCCGGTGTCCAGCCTCAGCAAGTGCATGCCGCAAACCTCCGACTATCAGCCCGCGCACAACGCCGGGGTCGCGGAAACGAACCTCGGCCTTCGCCGGATGCACATTCACATCGACCAGCTCGGGATCGATCTCGACGAAAAGCGCGACTAGCGAGTGTCGCCCGCGAGCTAGGAAATCCTGATAAGCACCGCGCACCGCTCCTGTCAGAAGTCGATCACGCACCGGGCGCCCGTTGATGAACAGATACTGGTGCTTAGTCGTCTTACGGTTCAGGGTAGGTAGGCCCGCATAGCCAGTGAGCCGGACCCCGTCCCGCTCGGCGTCGATGGTCAGGGAATTCTCGGCGAAGTCCCGCCCCATGACGTCGGCAAGCCGCCGCAATAGTGCACCTTCGGCCCCACCCAGATCCTCGGTGGCAGCGCTGGTGAAACGCTCACGCTCGCCGTCGCTAATTGTAAAGGCAATGCCCGGATGTGCCATGGCGAGCCGCTGAACCGTGTCGACAGCATGATCTATCTCCGTCCGCTCGGTCTTGAGAAACTTTAGCCGCGCCGGCGTCGCATAAAAAAGATCGCGTACCTCAACCCGGGTGCCATAATCCAGCGGCGCCGGCTGTAAAGCATGCACATGTCCGCCTTCAACACAGATCTTCCAGCCATCCGCCCCGGCAACCCGTGACGAAATGCTCAGTCGGCTGACCGATCCGATGGACGGCAATGCCTCTCCGCGAAACCCCAGCGTAACGACATGGGTTAGGTCATTGTTCGGCAGCTTCGACGTCGCATGGCGTTCTACAGCTAAGCCGAGTTCGTCCGGCGTCATGCCCGATCCGTCATCGCTCACCAAGATCAGAGCCCGACCGCCGTCGCGCAACACCACGTCAATCCGTCCTGCCCCGGCATCGATCGCATTCTCGACCAACTCCTTCACAGCCGACGCCGGTCGTTCAATCACCTCACCGGCCGCGATCTGGTTGACGATGTTCTCGGGCAATCGTCGAATCTTCATTTCGTTTCCATAAGCAGTGCGCGTGCGCGTTCCTTGCCATCATCCACCGCCGGCTGATCAAAGGGATCAACTCCCAACATGAAGCAAGCGGTTACCGTCTCGAGCATGAAGTGAACCATAAGCGCACCCAATGCGGTTGGGTCGATCCTCGCCACGTCGATCCGCCGTACCGGGCGACCATGGGCACAAAGGCTGTCGATCGTCGCATCCTGTTCTGCCCCCAGGAGGTCGCCCGTCGTATGTCCGGCCAAAAATTCGATCCCCGCATGGGCCGCAAGATCAGGTGGCACGAGATCTCCACGTCCGGCCAGCGGCTGGGTGATGATGGTGAACATCTTGTCGTCCGGCCCATCGAGATAGAGCTGCAACTGGCTATGCTGATCGACAGATCCAAGCGCATCGATAGGCGTCGTGCCGTGGCCATTCTTGCCAATGCTCTCGGCCCAGAGCTGGCGATGCCAGCGCACGAACGGCGCCAGCGCGTCGGCATAGGGCATTAGTACGCTCATCTTCGCACCTTGGCTCTGCAGCAAAGCCAGCGAAACGGCCGCACCCAGCGCGGCGGGTACAGCGTCGATATCCTCACCGGAGAGGTTGGCTTCCAGGGCCTCGGCAGCGCCGGCTCGTACCGAAGCAATATCAATTCCTGCGAGCGCGGCCGGCAGCAGTCCCACGGCGCTCAGGACTGCGTAGCGCCCCCCAATATCGGTCGGATGGTCGATTACCGGTACATTCCAGCGCGCGGCTAGGCGCTGTATCGGGTTGCCGCCCGGCTCGGTGATCGCGACCGCATAATCCGCCACAGCATCGCTGCCACGCTGCGTCATCAGGTCAGGCATCAGGGTCATCGCCAAGGTCAGCGTTTCCGCCGTGCCGCCGGACTTCGAGACCATTATCATCCCCGTGCGCGACAGGTCCACCGACGCACGGAATCGCGCCAGCGTATCCGGATCGGGGTTGTTGAGAAACCGGACATCCACCGGTGGGGTCAGCGCGACGGCGCAGAGTGCCTCTGCGCCGAGGCTCGAGCCGCCCACACCAAGAACGGCCACTGTATCGCAATGGGCCATAAGGTTCTCAGCCACGTCCTGGATCGCGACTAGATCATCTACCTGCGAAGCGATCGAGACAGCCGGAAAGCCGCCCTCGGCGATGTCATCACGCATCGCATGCCATACGTCCCAAGCCACCGCACGGGCTCCCGACAGCGCGTCGGTCGTGAGGCCACCATCGCCAATTGTATCGGCCATGCAGCCGTTGACATCCTGAGTATAAAGTTCTGGCATCCGGGTTCCGTCAATCACTCTCGAACCGGCAGTTTGCGTCGTTTACCGAGCCGGTAACAATTACCCATATTGTGGACAATTTGGGCGAGTCGGAGAACATCGAGCATCCTGACCCTGGTCAACCTCCATTGGCAATTACCGTCGTCGCTAATAGTCCTTCAGGGTTTCCGACAACCACTACGGTCAGTGCGGTTGGGTCGAGTATCTTCCGCGCGATGCGCTGAACGTCCTCTAGGGTGACTGCCTCAATCAGATTATTCCGCCGATTCAGGAAGTCGATTCCGAGGTCGCGAAACTGCACCGCCACCAGAGTTCCTGCGATCGCCATGGTGTTGTCGAAGCGCAATCCGAAAGACCCGATCAGGTTTGCCTTAGCCCCGTCGAGTTCCTCTTGCGAGATCGCAGACTCTTGAGCACGCGCCCACTGCTCGCGGATGAGTTCTACAGATTTCGACACGGCAACATTTTCGGTGCCCGCGTGCCCCATCCACAACGCTCCGTTCTGGAGCGGCAACAGATAGCTTAGCACCGAATAGGCGAGACCGCGTTTCTCGCGCACCTCATTATAAAGCCACGACGTGAAACTACCGCCACCGAGCAAATGATTGAGAACTATCGCAGCATAGTAATCCGGATCATCGCGATATAAACCACGATGACCAAACACGATCCGACTTTGCGGAATGTTGCGCTCTACAATAATAACCTCGCCTTCTGAATCCGGTTCAGCGCGAGGAATAGTAAATGGCTCAGCTCTCTCCGGAAGCCCGCCAAAGGTGGCGTCAAGAAGTGGCCCGAGTTCCGCTGCCGTCACATCACCAACAACACCAATAATCAAATCGCTGCGCGCGAGACGCCTGTCCACGAACCCGCGCAAGTCCGCCTCGGTGATCATCTGAATGGCCTCGGGAGTTCCCTTCATCGACCGACTATATGGATGGTCACCGAACACCGCTTCGCGAAAGGTCTTTTGGGCGATCCGGTTCGGATCGTTAGCGCTCGCTGCAATGCCGGCAAGAACCTGGGCCTGAATACGCTCAATCGGCTGGGAATCGAATCGCGGCCTCGTCACGGCCAGCCGCAATAGGTTGAACGCCTCGTCACGATTACTCGTGAGTGTTTTCATGCGCCCCCCGAAAAAGTCGAGCGTGGCATCAAACGACAGTGAGATCGACTGGTCCGCGAGGCGGGTCTGAAATGCTAGTGAATCGAGATCGCCCGCACCCTCATCAAGAAGACCCGAAACCATGTTTGCCAAACCTTCCTTGCCAACCGGATCAGTTGCCGCGCCGCCTGGAAACAGGAATCGCACCGATACGATAGGCAGCGAATGGTCCTCGACCAACCACGCTTCGATGCCATCCGGGCTAATTACCTGTTGGATATCGAAGGCCTTGGCAGGCGTAGCTGCAGCACCCATCATCAGCAGCAGTGACATCAGGAAATTGCCACTGCCGCGCGTGTACTTCAGTTTCAAGATAGAGATCATTTTTAACTACCTTCCTCTGCCGGTAGCAATATGCCGGTCGTAGACCGATTTTTATCGAGCGTCTGTCGCGCGGCAGTATTGACCTGATCCACGGTCACGCCCCGTATCCGGTCAGGCCATGCCTCAACATCGGCGACAGTCTGCCCCGCCGTAAGGGCCTCACCCAGCACGCGTGCGGGACCGCCAATACTGTCCCGTGCGAAAACTGCGCTGTCGATCAGGCGCTTCTTAGCGCGGGCCAACTCACGCTCAGTGATCCCCTCGTCGAGCAGTAAAGCGATCTGTACATCTATCTCCAAGCGAACCGTCTCGATATCGACACCCGGCCGCGGACTGAACCATAGGCCGAATATGGTGAGGTCAAGATCGCTAGGCGAATACCAAGCGCCAGCGGACGCAGCGATGGCCTCATCGACCACTAGCGAGCGATAGATCCGGCCCGTGGCACCACCCCCTAATATCTCGGCCAAAAGCTCAAGCGCATAGGCATGCTCAGTATCCCCGGCAGCGTAGCTTGGAGCGAGATAGCGGCGGGACCAACTGGGCTGTTCCACACGTGCGTCGTGCATCACCACTTCACGCGGCGCCAGCTGGGGCGGCTCGACCGGACGGACCCGCGGCGCCAGATGGTTTGCAGGAACCTTGCCATATGTCGCACGGGCAAGGCGGAGCACTTCCTGCGGATCTACATCGCCGGAAACAACAAGGATTGAATTGTTGGGCGCGTACCAAGTCTCGTAGAAGGATTCTAGATCCGCGCGGCTAATCGCCTTAATTTCGTGCGCCCATCCAATAACCGGGAGGCGGTAAGGATGGTTGAGCCAAGTAATCGCATTCACTTGCTCAGACAGCAGCGAAAGCGGACTGTTTTCCGTTCGCGACCTGCGTTCCTCTAGGATAACCTTGCGCTCTATGTTGATAATCTCGTCAGTCAGGACTAGGCCCGTCATCCGGTCAGCCTCGAGTTCCATTACCAGGCCTAAATGGCGCGGCGCGACCGTCTGGAAGTAGCCGGTATAGTCCTGAGCCGTAAACGCATTCTCGCGTCCACCGACTGAGGCGATGATTTCAGAGAACTCCCCCGACACACGCGTCTCGGTTCCCTTAAACATCAAATGTTCTAAAAAATGCGCAATGCCAGATTTTCCAGGTGGCTCGTCAGCAGCGCCCGCGCGATACCAAACCATATGGGTCACGACCGGCGCACGGTGATTCTCGATTACCACCACCTGCATGCCGTTCCCCAATTTGAATGTAATCGGGTTAAAGACCTGTGCATGCGAGGTATTCGCCATCGGCAACAGAGGGATCAGCGACAACAACATAGCGCGGATAGCAGACATGAGAGGGAACCAAGGCATCAATTCCGTTCCTTTACCACGATACGATTAGATCAGAATCAGATAGAGCACGCGGTCGCCAGACTGCAATGCAGAATACCGACACAACACTTACTTTAACGGGATACTCGACGAAATTGCGGCGACGCGGCGTCTAGAAAATGTCGAGCAAACTTTTGCGCGTACGCGAAATGGTCGGCACTTCGCCTTCAGCCGGCGGGACACCCAGCGCCTGATTCTCCCGAAGACGGCGCGATTCCTCAGGCGCATCCACGATATTGTCGACCGCATCTTGTTTTAGGCCCAGAAGTTCACGAATGAAGTTCTGGTTCTCATGCTTGAGAATCGAGGTCTCACGATCAATCTGGGCACGGATCCGCGGATTGGTGTCCAGCGCGCGAGCACGGGCGAGGAAGGCCGATTCCCCGGTCGTCGTCTGCTGCACTCGCGCACGCGGGGCCGAACGAGTTGACGGGCCGACATTCCCGCGCGTGGTTCGTTCGTTCTCATCACCGCGAAAAACTGCCTGGCGGGCCTGCTCACGCGTCGAAACAGTCGTCAAATCTTCGGCACCGGGCCGCGGCGGACGCAGCTTGAAATCTGGCGGTTGCGAAAGCGGTGCGCGCGGCACAACTGCGAACTCGTCCGGAGCAGTACGCTGCAGACCGAGGGCGCGCTTGGTCGAATCGCCGCATGCCGCGAGCATCATCGCAGTTACCATAAGCAGGATGATCGTGCATTGATTACGCTTGGATGTCTCAAACATACCGGCAGTTTCCGTCCGTTCGTCGTCTGACTTCCGTATCAGACCTGTAAACCTATTTTAGCGAACGCGGAGAACCGAACAAGCCGTCGAATATCAACATTGCTGTACCTACAACGATAACCATATCAGCGATGTTGAACGCCGGCCAATGCCAGCCAAAGCCGTGGATGTCGATGAAGTCAACCACCGCGCCGTAGACCACCCGATCTACAACGTTGCCCAGCGCCCCGGCTATAACGAGCAGAAGTGCGTATCGCACGACAATCTGGCCCGCGCGTACAAACCAGACTATTAGAAACACAACTATCACAAGTGCGAGTACCACGAGAATCCAGCGCGACACTTCTGCCCCACCGAACAGGCCGAAGCTGATCCCGCGGTTCCAGACCGGGACCAGATTTAAGAAGAATGTGACAGGTATAATGGTCGGCGGGTCAAAAACCATAACTAGCATTGCGTGCTTAACTAGTTGATCTATTGCGATCAGCACAATGACTGTTACTAGGGCCCGTCGCTGCATGTCACGTCCACCTAATCGGCGCTACCCTGACGACCATTAATAGCCGCCGCACAGCGACCACAGACATCGGGATAGTCACTGGCGCCAACATCTGGCAACACCTGCCAGCAGCGGGCACATTTCTCGCCCTCCGCCAGAGCTGGTTCGACCGCGAGCGCCTCGACATCTGAAAGCCGAAACGCGCTATCCGGTGGGGCGGCCTCGACGAGTGTCCCACCCGAGGTAATGCAAATCTCGGCAAGGTCGAGACCCGTCATCGCAGCCGCTGTTTCCCCGTCAACATAAACCGTCGGGGCCGCCTGGAGGCTAGACCCGATGCGTTTTTCAGCGCGTTCAATTTCGAGTGCCCCCGTGACCACCCGTCGCAAATTTCGCACCTTTTCCCACTTATTCGCTAACGCGTCGTCGCGCCAAGTATTCGGCACATCGGGGAAAGTCCGCAGATGTACCGAATCCACATCGCTACCCGAACGCCTCGCCAGCCAAGCTTCCTCAGCGGTAAAACACAAGATCGGCGCCAGCCATGCAGTTAGGTACGAAAACAGCGCGTCAAGCACAGTGCGCGCTGCGCGGCGGCGCACACTGTCCACACTATCGCAATAGAGGGCGTCCTTACGAATATCAAAATAGAAGGCCGATAGTTCTACCGCGCAGAAATTATGCAGCGCGGTCCATTGCGTGTGGAACTCAAAGTCGTCGGTGGTCTGCCGCACGAGTGCGTCCATCGCGTGGATGCGATGCAGGACCCAGCGTTCAAGCTCCGGCATCTCGACCACCGGCACCCGTTCGCTATCCTCGAAACCATCGAGATTTCCCAACAGGAACCGCAGCGTATTTCGGATGCGTCGATAAAGGTCGGACTGATGCTTTAGGATCTCCGGTCCAAGGCGCAAATCCTCGGAATAGTCCGAACTTACGACCCAAATTCGGAGGATGTCGGCTCCGAGGCTCTCCACCGTTTCCTGCGGTGAAACGTCGGTCCCGCGAGACTTGGACATCTTGCGGCCATCCTCAGCCATAACAAAGCCATGGGTGAGGACGGCGTCATAGGGTGCCCGCCCACGTGTGCCACAGGATTCAAGAAGCGAGGAATGAAACCAGCCGCGATGCTGATCAGAACCCTCGAGATAGAGTGAGGCTGGCCACTGCAGGTCATCGCGATCCTCGAGTACAAAAGCATGGGTCGAACCGGAGTCGAACCAGACATCAACAATGTCGCGCACCTGTTCATATTCTTCCGCGTCATAATCGTTTCCGAGGAATCTCGACGGCGGACTCGCGAACCAAGAGTCTCCGCCCTCCGCAGCAAAAGCTTCCGCAATACGATCGAACACTGCCTGATCACGCAACAACTCACCCGTCTGCTTATGTACGAAGATCGGGATCGGAACGCCCCATGCGCGCTGGCGCGAGATGCACCAGTCCGGCCGCGTCTCGATCATGGAACGCAGGCGCGTCTGACCCTGGGAGGGCACGAAACGGGTCTCAGAAATCGCTGTTAGGGCCTTATCGCGTAAATCGTTCGTCTTCATTGAGATGAACCATTGCGAGGTGTTGCGGAAGATCAGTGGCGCCTTAGAGCGCCAAGAGTGGGGATAAGAATGCTCAAGCCGACGGCGACCGAGCAAAGCGTTTTCACCTTCGAGCACGCTCATCACCGCGCCATTGGCTTCACCCTCATCACCATCGGGCGTTAGGACAGCCATACCAGCGAATAGCGGTACATGCTCAAAATAGCAGCCCACCTCGTTGACCATGTCTGGAACGGACAGATCATGGGCACGTCCCAGGTGGAAATCGTCCTCACCATGGCTCGGTGCAATGTGCACGAAGCCGGTACCCTGATCGATGGTTACAAAGTCACCCGCGAAGACAGGAACCTCATGGTCAAAGCCCTTTGCATGCAGCGGGTGCACACATACGCTGCCCACAATGTCTTCACCCCTTAGAAGCGCGACATCCTCAGATCCCTCGATGCCCATCTCCTGGCAGGCGGACTCTCGCAGAGCCTTCGCTATGACTAGTTCGTCACCAACCTGGACGCGGCTCTTCTCGTTCACCACTTCGACCCGAATGCGCACATAGTCGAGCTCAGCACCGACCGCGATGGCGCGGTTGCCGGGGATCGTCCAGGGAGTTGTCGTCCAGATAACAATGGCCGCTCCATCGAGTGCCCGATCAGCCCCAGAGACAACTGGGAAACGAACATAGATCGAGGGCGAGACATGATCCTCATACTCGACCTCGGCATCAGCGAGCGCCGTCTTTTCGACGACCGACCAGAGGACAGGACGGGCACCGCGATACAGGCCACCATTCATCGCGAACTTCGCAATCTCACGGGCAATCTGAGCCTCGGCGCCATAGGCCATAGTCGTATAGGGGTCGTGCCAATTGCCTATCACCCCGAGCCGCTGGAATTCCTCCGACTGGATATCTATCCACTTGGCAGCAAACTCACGGCACTCGTTACGGAACTCGAGGATCGGTACATCGTCCTTGTTCTGACCGTCGGCGCGATACTGCTCTTCAATCTTCCACTCGATAGGTAGACCATGACAGTCCCAGCCAGGAACATAGTTAGAATCCTTTCCCATCATCTGCTGAGAACGACTGATCACATCCTTCAAAATCTTGTTCAACGCATGCCCGATATGCAGATGGCCATTGGCATAAGGCGGGCCATCATGCAGGACGAAGGGGGGGCGCCCCGCCGATTCCGCCCGCTGGCGAGAAAACAATTCGAGATCCGCCCAATACGCGAGTAGCTCGGGCTCCTTTTTTGGTAACCCGGCGCGCATCGGAAAATCGGTCTTCGGAAGGAAGACGGTATCCTTGTAATCAATTGCCATGTTCTGTTCCCAAGCGACCGAGCGGCTTATAGAGCGGTGTGTTTAAGACGGCAACAGCCGGACGCACGATGTCTTAAACATCCTCGCCAACAAAATCACCGGCGCCGAGCGCACGGGCCTGCAAAAGCTCCCGCGCCTGCCGAGAATCTTCAGCGATCTGCGCAGTCAGGCGGTCGATCCCGTCGAACTTCTGTTCCGGTCGCAGAAAGTCTACTAAGGCCACGCGCAGATAACGACCGTAAATGTCGGCATCAAAATCAAACAGATGGGCCTCGAGGACCAACTTTTCGCCATCTACGGTAGGCCGAACGCCGATATTTGCCACCCCGTCATACCAGTGAATGTTATCCCCCTCACCTACGCCACCACGGATCGTGTATACGCCGCGGGTCGGTCGGATTGCCTCACCCATATCCACGTTAGCGGTCGGAAAACCAATAGTACGACCGAGTTGTCTACCCATGCCAACTCGACCTTCAACTTCCCAAAGATGCCCAAGCAGCGCCGCAGCGCGTTGTGGCTTTCCGTTGGTCAAATATTTGCGAATTAGGGTAGAGGAGTAGACTTCGCCCGCGTCGTCGCAGGCGGGATCAACACACGTTACATCAAAACCGAGTTCTGCACCGCGCCGGGTCAGAAGTTCGAAGTCGCCGTCGCGGCCAGAGCCGAACTTGAAGTTATAGCCAACTACTATATGGGCCGACGCGATGCCGCCGTGCAGAAACTCAGACACAAATTGCTCAGCTGTGCATTGCGACAGTGCCTTGTTGAATCTCAAAACGAACAGCTGCTCAACTCCAAGTGCCTGAAACTCACGCACCTTGATACGGAATGGCGTCAGACGAAAAGGCGCGTCTGCGTTACCAAAGAAGGCACGCGGATGTGGCTCAAAGGTAAGGACAGCAAATTGACGCGACTGGGCGCGCGCGATATCGCGCGCGGTTGCGATCACTTTCTGATGACCGCGGTGTAGCCCATCAAAGTTGCCGATGGCGACCACCGACCCCTTAGCGGAATCGGGTAGGTCGCTCGCGTGTCTGTATATCCGCATGCGCGGGATTTACGCGTAGCCTGCACGTTGATCAAGCGCCGTTGTGCAAAATCAGACGCTATTATTTTTGCACCGCGGATCCATCGGAACCAAGCCATCTAGGCCGAAAACGTCCTCCGCCGCGGCCGCAACCGAAAGCAGGGCGGCCTCACCACGCGGTCGTCCGACCAGCTGAAGACCAACCGGCAAGCCGTCAGCGGTAAACCCGCACGGCACGGAAATAGCTGGGCACCCGGTTAGGGTGATCGCGGCAACGATGTATAGCCAGTCGACATAATTGTCGAACTCATGATCACCGACCCGCTCAACATAACGAGTATCGACGTCGAACGGCGGCACAATTGCCACCGGGCAGGCGAGGATGTCGTAATTCTCGAACCAGGATGCGACACGCCGGGTTAGCTTACCTCGTTCGACGTGAGCGCGTCCGATAGCGGCAGCGGTCAACTTCATACCCTTTTCGATATTCCAGATCATCTCCGGCTTGAGCGCGTCACGGTGATTTTGCAGAAGTGAAGAACGGCTAGTAACAAAAAGCGCCGCGCGCAGGGTCTGGAAAACGTCCATCGCACCGCTAAAATCGGGACAGGATTCATCAACTGACGCACCGGCATCTGCCAGCTTCGTGGTCGCAGCGCTGCAAATCTCGGCCACTTCGCGTTCGACCGGACCGATGCCTAGATCGGGCGAGAACCCAATCCGTCCGGGCAGCTTCGGGCTCAGGGCCGCACTTTCAAACGATATGCCTGGCTCCGGTAACGACAGCGGGAAGGATGGCTCCACACCCACTTCCGCATCCAGCATCAAAGCAAGATCGGCAACGTTACGACCCATGGGCCCATTCATAGAGAGAGTTTGGAAAGGGTCGCTGGTCGGACCTTGCGGGACACGCCCGGGCGTAGGCCGCAGGCCGACCACCGAACAGAAGCTCGCGGGCGTCCGCAGCGACCCCCCAAGGTCCGACCCAGTGGCCAGCCAGGTCATGCCGGTAGCCAACGCCACCGCCGCACCACCGGACGAACCGCCACAGGTCATATCCACGTTCCAGGGGTTACGAGTCTTACCAAAGACCTCGTTAAAAGTGTTAGCGCCGGCGCCGAACTCTGGTGTGTTGCTCTTGCCCAGCACGATCGCGCCATTCCGCTTAAGGCGGCTAACCATCACGTCATCCCGTTCGGGCACATGATTGGCAAAGATCGGCGAGCCGTAGGTCGTTCGAACGCCCGCTACGTCAGTCAGATCCTTGACTAGTATCGGCAATCCCGCGAGCCATCCCGGACCAGGATCATTCGGAGCCACGAGCGCGCCGGCCGCCTCGCGTGCCATGTCTAGGCAAAGTGTTGGTACCGCGTTCACAACCGGGTCTACCTCGGCGATACGCTCGGCTGCAGCGTCCACTAATTCGAGTGAGGAGACTTCGCGGCGCCGTAACATCGCGACAGCATCGCGCGCACTTAGCCTAGTCAGTTCCGATAAAGACATTCACAACCCCCAAACGTTATCCATGCATACTACCAGAAGCTCGAGAGTATTAACCCCAAGCGTGCGACAGATGTACACAAAGGGAGTTTGGTGCCCAGCAATACACAATGGGTGGATCCGTGAACGCGCAGCTGCCCCGACTCAGATCCTTTCCAGAGATGTCGATACGAAAAACAGGACCGGATAGCTGCCGTTATCTACCCGGCGCTCCAGGGAAACGAGAATCTAGACGAGTTGTGTAAGCGGCCCTTCTCTCGCCTCCCATCCGAGACAACCGAGCAAACCGACCGCGTCGCCCGGATACGCATCAAAAGTAAAACAGCCGACGCCGCCAGCACCAAACACTTCACCCGTTTTGTCGGCCGATATCCAATTGCCCCTTCTCGCCGTGCACGATCTACGCTAGCTTTTACGACGTTTTGGGCAGCATTCATCAAATCGCTAACTTAGTCTTGCGGCACCTTCCGGCAGAGACTGCGCACGGTTTTGCGCTGCGTGGCTTGTCCGCCGGACTCGGGCCTCGCGAGCGCCCCGACGACCTACCCATCCTAGATCAATCCTGTTTTGGACTGCGCTTTGCCAACCCAGTTGGTGTCTCAGCGGGCTTCGACAAGAATGCTGTCGCCATCGCCGGCATGACAAAGCTCGGTGGCGGCTTCATCGAAGTGGGCGGGGTCACGCCGTTGCCTCAAGCCGGCAATCCACGACCCCGACTGTTTCGTCTGACACCGGACAAAGCCGCCATCAACCGCATGGGGTTTAACAATGATGGCGCCGAAATCGTGCGCGAACGGGTCAGCGATCACCTCGCGCGCGAGCCAGCCTCACTGCCGCTCGGGATCAACATGGCGGCAAATGCTGCTAGCCCCGATCCGGCTCAGGATTTTATAGATCTGATTACCTGTTTCGGTCCCGTGGCGGACTATCTGACCATAGACGTATCCTGCCCCAACACCGAAAATGGCCAAGTGTTTCTCGAGCCCACCGCACTGGAGAACCTGCTGGCGCGCCTGAATGCGGCTCGGGATACTTCCGGCTCGCGACCCGCGTTGGTCGCAAAGTTAGCCCCCGATCTTGAGGACACGCACCTCACAGAGCTAATAGAGATTATAACCGCCGCTGGGGTCGATGCAATTAACCTATGCAACACTACAACCAAGCGCCCGACCTCATTGAAAAGCCGCCACGCGCAAGAGCGAGGCGGCCTATCTGGCACACCCCTGTTCGAGATGTCTAACGCGATGTTGCGAAAGGTCTATCGGAACACCGGCGGGCGTGTCCCTCTCATCGGGGTAGGGGGCATCACGAGCGGCGCAGACGCTTATACGAAAATCTGCGCCGGAGCAAACTTGGTGCAGCTCTACACTGGGCTGGTTTTCGAAGGGCCCAGCCTAATACAGCGCATCAAGCATGACCTGGCAGAGCTCCTGAAGCGTGACGGCTACGCCAACATAACCGAAGCTGTCGGGTGTGAGCATCGAGCATAATAAACTGACAGCTACGCCGCCAAATCGAGCAACGACGATGCTTAGAAAACGCCGGGAAATCATTCTTGTCGTCTCGCTGGCTGCGCTGGTTATTGTTGCAGGACGATTTTTCGCTGCCAATACGATCACCCATACACCGCGTTCGGTCGCGCCCGCCGGGACTACCAACCAACACGCCGAACCGATAGATCGCAGCGGCACATCAAACCTCCTTAAGCTGAGCAGCAGCACCCCCAGCGCACCAATCCGGATTGGCAGCAACCAGTGCCTGCAGTGGTGGGGCGAACGTCACGACACCTACCGAGTCGAGGTCGCGGGCTTTGGTGGCCAGGACTGGCAGCCAAACGAAACATTCCTGGCCGCCAAGACGGCGGGGACCGCAGAGTACAATTTCCCGGCCTGGTATCGCTTCGCCGCCACTACCGAAGATGAGACCAAAATCTCCTACCGAATAATGCGCGGCCTATGCCGGTAGGCGGCAGCGTTCGAACGCACAGGTTACCCTGAAATTCCGCACCAAAAGTTTTTGCACACGAATCAGGCCATGAGTAGGGCTTCGCGTTGACTCACCACGGCCTGTTACCTACAGTCCGCGCGAAATTTGACCGGGTTATGTTCCTGGCTTTTTCTAACCCCATAACTACCGTCCGGCGCAATAATTTTAGGGCGCGCGAGGAGGCTAATCCCATGACAGATACACCCTGGAAGACAGACGACTGGTTTACTAGTCCCTGGAACTTCGCCCCCGAAGTGACCAAGGATTGGAAGTTTCCCGACAATATCCGTATCCATGACGTCACCCTGCGTGACGGAGAACAGCAGGCGGGCCTTGCGTTCAATTTCGATGACAAGATTCGTATCGCCGAGGGCCTCGCAGAAGTTGGTGTCCAGCGCATTGAAGCCGGTATGCCGGTTGTCTCCAGGGACGATGCCAAGGTCGTCCAGGAACTTGCCAAGCGCGACTTTGGCCCGACCGTTTACGCGTTCGCACGCTGCATGGTCGAAGACGTCAAACGCGCAGTCGATTCCGGTGTTGGCGGTGTCATCATGGAAGTTCCGGCCAGCCCGCACCTAATTCAATATGGCTATCAGTGGGATCTGGAGCGGGCGATCGACCTGTCTATCGAATCTACCAAATTTGCTCACGATAATGGGCTCGAGGTCGTATTCTTCCCGATTGACTTCACCCGCTCTGACCTAAAGTGGGTGATCGACCTGATCGACCGCGTCGGTAAGGAAGGCCATATGGATGGCCTAGCCCTCGTCGACACTATGGGTGCTACATCAATCCACGCGATGCAGTATTTCGTGCGCTCAATGAAAGAACGCTTCCCAGATATCCCCATGGAAGCCCACTTCCACATGGATTACGGTATGGGCGTGGCCAACACGATCATGGCTCTATCCGAGGGTGTGGAAGTCATCCAGTCGACCGTTCTGGGTGTCGGCGAACGTGCCGGAAATGTCCCCATGGAAGAGACCGTTATGGCGCTTCGGACGCTGTATGACATCGACATCGGCATCAAGCTAGATAAGCTGAAATGGCTGGCCGACCTAGTTCGCGATGTCACCGGCGTTGTGGTGCCGTCGAACCGGCCAGTCGTCGGCGACGACCTGTTTAAGGTCGAGTCGGGCATCATCGCTACCTGGCTACTTAACTGTGGCGACGAGTATCAGACCGAGGTCATGCCGTTCCGTCCGCGCATGGTCGGCCAAGGCGAGCCGGAGACGGTTATGGGCAAGGGCTCGGGCATCGACACGGTCAAGCAGTGGCTTGAGCGCAACCAAATCCGCGTCGAAGAGACCAAGGCCATGGAGATCCTGATGGCCGTCAAGGACTGGGCTCTGATCCACAAGCGCCTGATGACCGAGGACGAGTTCAAGGCGTTGGCCGAGAGCTTACTCGACGACTAGAGAATGCGTATCCCAAACTAAGTTGCGAGGCCCCTCCCCATACGGGAGGGGTTTTCGTTTGCGGATATTGTTCTCGCGCTTCTAGCTTTCGAACACAGCCACGAGCGCACCGGTCGTCATACGAGAGTCGAGCGCTTCATGGGCCTTGGCAATGTCAGCCAGTTCATAGGTGCCAGTAATGTTTGGTTTCACGGTGCCCTCGGAAATCGCCGACACCACCTCCTGCATCATCATCGCCTTCTCGGCAGGGGCCGCCACATAGTCTTTCATCGACGCCTTGGTAAAAATCAGGGATTTCTGATTGAGCTCCAGTGCGTCAATCGGAGGCGGACCCGACGCGTGGCCGTAATTCACAAACCAGCCACGCGGCGCAAGTGCGCGGAGATTTCCCTCGTAGGCGGCCTCCCCCACCGCGTCATATACGACCGGCACCCCGGCACCGTCAGTAATATCGAGGACCGCGCCAGCGAAGTCTTCCTTCGTGTAGTCGATCACATGGGCACAGCCATTTTCCTCAGCCGCCAGAAACTTGTCGGGTGAACTCACTGTGCCAATCACCTTCGCTCCCAGGCTAGTTGCCCACTGACTCAGCAGGCTGCCCATCCCGCCAGCCGCCGAATGTACCAGGATCGTTTCTCCCGCCTGCACCGGATAGAGCCGTCGCAGCAGATACTGTGCCGTCATAGCGCGCACGAAGGTCGCTACCACGGTCTGGTCATCGAGATCAGCCGGCGGCACATACAGCTGCTCTTCAGGCACAATCCGCGCGTCGGCATAGGCGCCCATATTGAATAGATAGGCCGCCCGGTCTCCCTCCTTGTAGTCCTTCACACCCTCGCCGACCGCGGCAATGGTTCCAACACCCTCGAGACCAAGTACTGTCGGCAGGGGCGGCTTTAGGAAGTAACGCCCCTCGCGCATGTACGAATCGGCGAAATGGATTGCCGCGGCGCCCTGCTGTAGGACCACCTCGCCCAGCCCAGGGTCGGGTAGGGCGTCGGTCTCTATCCTGATAACACCGGGATCACCATATTCGTGAATACGTGCGACGCGAGCCTGCATTGTCATGTCTCTAATTTAGCGATTTGAGCCCATCATATCTTCATTGTTCCGGGACATTAGTACACTTTAAAATACCATGGCTAATTCTCTCACATATCGAGGGTTGGTAACGAAATTGATCGACTACGCCACCCGCAGATAGTGCAGCGAAAACAAATCTTCAGTGTCCGTCCAGTGACGGATGCTGCACCAGCCAGCCTTGGCCGCCAGCGTGTGAAATTCTTCGATGCCATACTTGTGGGAATCCTCGGTGTGGATCGATTCCCCAGCAGCAAACACAAAGCATTTTCCGTCGACCCACACCTCCTGATCCCGTTCACTCACCAGATGCATTTCGATACGGCTCTGGTCCGCAACCCAGCGCGCATCATGGGTGAAGGCGTCGAGGTCGAAATTCCCTCCAAGCTCACGGTTAACCCGTCGAAGAACATTGATATTAAACGCCGCTGTTATGCCCGCCACGTCGTTATAGGCTGCATGCAGAACCCCTACGTCTTTGCGCAGGTCGACCCCAATCAGAAGTCCGTTGTCAGCACCCAGATCACTCGCAGCGGTCCGCAGGAATTCTACAGCGGCGTCGCGCGAGAAGTTGCCGATGGTCGATCCCGGAAAGAATCCGACCCGCGTCGCCTCTCCCAAAATATCGGGGAGATGGAACGGCCTTGTATAGTCTGCCGCGATCGGAACAACCGGCAGATCGGGATAAGCGCTGGCAAGTGACTTAGAAGATTCCAGAAGATGTTCGCGCGATATATCGACTGGAATATAGGCCGCTGGGCTCTCGAGCGCGTCGAGCAGAATACGAACCTTGGTGCTCGACCCGCTGCCAAACTCAACCACGCTGGCGTTGGCACCGATCAGTTCCGCAAACTCCGCAGCGTAGGTGCGCAGCAATCCGGTCTCAGTGCGAGTGGGGTAATATTCCGGCAGCTCACATATGTCGTCGAACAGCTTGGAACCGCGTTCGTCATAGAAGTACTTACTCGATAGTTTCTTCTGGGTTTGCGACAACCCCTCCAACACGTCGTCTAGAAAGCTGTCCGCCGCATGGCCGTACTCGATGTAATCGCGGAGCAGCCCTAGGTTCACCGCTGTGCCGCTCACGTCGTCGTTCCGCTGGCGTCCTCGGCCAGACGGACGCCGGCGAAGACCCAGCGCATCGCCGGATAGAAGAAATTCCGATAGGTGGCACGAGCGTGCCCTTCCGGGGTCACGCAGGCACCGCCACGTAAAACAAACTGATTGGCCATGAATTTTCCGTTGTATTCCCCGACTGCGCCGGGAACGGGTCTAAAGCCCGGATACGGGACGTATGGGCTCTGGGTCCATTCCCAGACGTCGCCGAACATCTGTTCCGGCCGGTCGGGTGTTTCACATGCCGCCGGTGCCGCCCGCAACAAGCCGGACCCGATGAAGTTACCGGATGCAGGTTGATCGCGGGCAAACACTTCCCACTCGCCTTCGCGCGGCAAGCGCTTTCCTGCCCAGCGGGCATAAGCATCAGCCTCATAAAGACTGATATGGCAGACCGGTGCCTGATCATTGACCTGCTGCAGACCCGACAGGGACATGGCGAGCCATTCGCCATCGACCTGCCGCCAGTAGAGCGGCGATTCCCAACCGTTCGCAGTTGCCGCAGCCCAGCCGTCTGACAACCAAACCTCCGGTCGACGGTACCCCTTATCGGCCATGAACTGCTTCCACTCGCCATTGGTAACAAGCCTGGAGGCAAGCCGGAACGGCGCAAGATGGGCACTGTGGCGCGGACCTTCATTGTCGAAGGCGAATGCATCGCCGCCATGGCCAATCTCGACCAGCCCACCGGGATGATTGAACCAGCGCAGCGCGGGTGTCTTACGCGCAGGCGATGGCCTGTATACTTGGTAGCTGGGCGCCAGGCTGTTTAACGAGAACGCATGGAGAATATCCATCAGGATTAATTCTTGATGCTACTGCTCGTGATGCAAACCGAGGACAATCAGCGGCGCGATCTCGTCCCAGGTCATAGCGTCGGCGCAGGTGATCAGGTCTCGCATCGCGACATCTATATGATCTCGATAAGCCTTCACCGCCTCTGTCGACGGGCGGGTCAAAAGACCTCGCTCGGGTCGAGGGTGCCGCGCACCGACGGTCTCGTAATACGAATTGAAAAGAAATCGGTAATGCTCGTCGAGTGGTACATAGTTGCGTGCGAAGGCACGTAAGATCATGGTCTCAAAGAACCAGGTCACGTGGGCACGGTGCCACTTTGTTGGGCTCGCGTCGGCCATCGACTGCACGACCTGATCTTCAGGCGATAGTGGCAGGGCAAGGCGTTCGGTTTCGCCGCGTACCCAGTTGAAATGATCGAGAATCTGACTCCTGTCGCGCGGATGCGCATCTAGGATCGCCGGCTCGGAAACCAAGGATGTCACGGCGCATCTCCTGTTGGCGCCAGTGTCCCGCATAACCGCCTTTTCGGAACACTTAAAACCACGACCATACGAGGGCCACGGGTCGAACATCATCCAGATTTGAGCCCGGATGCGACAGTCGACCGGGAGTAAACCAAGCTCGCTCGTATTCCGTCAACTGGAAGTACCTAAAATTAAAAAAAGAGCCGGCGCATCCAAATATTGACCAACAATACTCTCTAACTATGTTGGCTCCATGAAAAACGAGACAAACCAGCACCACCCTAAAAAACTCAAGGGCTTCCACGCCCATATCTATTACGATGCCGACAGCAAGGTGGCCGCTAAAGCGCTACGAGAAGAAATCGGCGCACGCTTCGATGTTGAACTCGGCCGCTGGCACGACAAGCCGATAGGACCTCACCCATTCAGCAGCTACCAGGTGTCATTCATGCCGACGTTATTCGGAGACATAGTTCCCTGGCTGGCGTTCAACCGCCGAAACCTGGTTATCCTCGTGCACCCCGAAACCGGTGACGACCTTATCGACCATTCAGACTACGCTATGTGGCTCGGCGACAGTGCAATACTCGACCTGCAGCGGTTCCGTGAGCGCATCACGAAACGCTGAAGACGGAGTTACCTAAACAAAACGAACGGTTTGCATAGATCGCCCGTAGCGCTACAACTTCGCAGAAATCGAAATTCTCCGGCCCTGTTTCAACGCGCCGGAACAATTCAACTTCAGGAGAACCTAGTCATGAAACTCGTTCGCTTTGGCCCGCGCGGCAAAGAAAAGCCCGGCCTGATAGATGCCGATGGTAAGCTCCGTGACCTCTCTAAGGTCGTTAACGATATCGACGCTGAGACGCTCACACCAAAAGGCCTGGCTGCGATCCGCAAGCGCGATCCAAAACGTCTTCCATTGATCAAAGGTAACCCACGCCTCGGTCCCTGCGTGGTAGAGCGCCGGATCTTCGCCATCGCGCTTAACTACAAGGAACATGCCGAGGAGGCCAACGCCGCCATTCCGTCAGAGCCGTTCGTGTTCACCAAGACTTGCCCACCCACTGGTCACCGGGACAACATCGTGCTCCCGAAAGGTTCAGTGAAGACAGACTGGGAGGTCGAGCTTTGTATGGTAATGGGCCGCAAAGCACAGCATGTTTCGAAAAAGGACGCGCTTAAATACGTTGCGGGCTACTTCGCGGGCAACGAAGTCTCCGAGCGCGAGTTCCTATTCAGCGGCGGTCTGCAGTGGATCAAGGGTAAGAGCCCCGATACTTTTGCGCCGATCGGCCCTTGGTTGCTAACGGCCGATGAGGTGGCAAACCCGAACAGCCTCCATATGTGGCTCGAGGTGAATGGCGTCCGTAAACAAGACAACAACACACGGGATATGATCTATGACTGCAAAACTCTCGTCTCGAACCTGAGCAAGACGATTACCCTCTATCCGGGTGACATTATCTTCACTGGCACACCCCAGGGTGTCGCTTATGGCGAGAAGAACCCAAAATATCTCCGGGCCGGAGATATAGTCACTATGGGCATTGATGGCCTCGGGGAACACCGCAACAAGATCGTAAGATATAAGTAAACTGGCTCGACCGAAGCGAATTGATAAGGGCTGCACAGAATTGTGCGGCCCGTTTTCATTCGAAAGCTGAAAAGCCTAAGCTCAATCGAAATACCCCCGCGCTAGTTGCGCACCCGCTCGCGTTTTCCACTTTTGGACGACTTCACCAAGGCCTCAAGCACAGCAACGTTTCCGATCCGCTCGACATCCGTAAACGGATACTCCTTCTTTCCGGAGACCGCGTCGGCCCAAGCCTCGAAGTTCATCTTCACAGTATCGCGCGGCTTGTATGTCCGGCTGGTGCGCTTGCCACCTGATATGCTAACGGTCATGTGGGTGTCGTCCCAATCTTCGGGGTGCGCAGTGTCGACGATTTCGGCCCACCCCGTGCTGCCGAACACCGCAAAGCGCGCATAATAAGGGGTCTTGGAGACAACATTGATTGTACCCAGAGTTCTGTCCTTAAACTGAAACTGGGCAGTGACCACGTCGCCCGAGGGCAGCTTCAGGACCCGGCGGTCTGACGCTGCATTGACCCACTGGATCGGCCCAAACAGACTGATCATAAAGTCAGTTAGGTGCACGCCCATGCCTGTCCAGCCGGCCGCAGGCGCGTCTTTCGGATTACCGCGCCAGTTATCCTGTTTCAGCGGCGTAAACTTATCGTGCGAGTTGTTGGCCTCAACGGCAATTATTGTGCCAAGCTCTTTTTTGCGGACAATCTCAGCGAGCCTCATCCAAGCCGGTTCATAGCGACGCTCGTGGCCGAGGCCGAGGATCAGGCCCCTATCGCGGCAAGCCTTGACCATCTTCTTAGCGCTGGCCGAGGTAAGAGATAGCGGCTTCTCACAGAAGATCTGCTTGTTCGCCCGGGCCGCCAGCATGAGCAATGCCTCATGAGTGGTGTGTGGCGTCGTCAGGATCACGCCCTCGACGTTGGGGTCCTTGAGCGCATCGGCATAGTCGGTCGTCAGCGGAGCGCCATACTCCTTGGCGAGTCTGCGAGACGCAGCCGTGGGCTTTACTTCGACAACACGCACGACGCGTATCTTGCGGCTCTTGTCCAGAGTCTTGACGACATGGCTGCCCCACCAGCCCAGCCCGACAACGGCTACGTTCAACATGCTGCTTCACTCCCGAATATTTGGTCACATATCTGCTCTCGTTGGAGCCGGTAGAACCTAGCATGGCGCCTATCGGCTCAAAAGCCGCTGCGCTATTCTCAAACTTGTTCATTTAGTGCACAAGTTAACGAGCCACCATGTCAAAAATCACCCCCGAGGCGTTCAACGACTTGACCGACCGCGAGCTGCCGATCGCCGCCAATTGCGGCTTCCGGGCCGAGGAGATCGGCGACGGTGCCGCGCGCGTCCGAGCCCCTTTCAGCGCATACTTAACCCGACCCGGCGGCACCATCAGCGGGCCGGTGATGATGGCGCTGACCGATTTCGGCATGTATGCAGCCCTGATGGGTGCGATCGGCCCGGTCGAGCTCGCTGTTACCACCAACCTGAACATCAATTTTCTGCGCCTCCCCGCGCCGGTCGATGTGATCGCGCACTGCAGTGTTATCAAGCTTGGACGCCGGCTCGCGGTCATCGAGGTCACGTTGTACTCCGAGGGTGACAGCGCGCCCATCGCCCACGCCACCGGCACCTACTCGATACCGCCAGAGACTGGGCGTTAGTGGTACAAAACCCGTGCGCGGGCCCAACTGGACAAGCCCCGGACCGACTGATACGAGTCCGGCAAGAAACTGTTCACCAACAAAAATCTCAAAGGAGAGATCTTGTGGCTGATAGCACGATCTTCGCCGTCGCAGACTCGCCGTTCCCCTCGCTGGAACCCGTCGAAACCGTCCTCGCAAGCTTGAACCCGTCCATCAATATGGCCGCGGATACATCCGAGGACGCCATCATCGAGGTGGCCAAGGGTGCCAACGCGCTGTTCGTGACCTACGCCCAGATCACCGCAAAGGTTATCGACTCCCTCGACGGTTGCGGTGCGATCGGTCGTTTCGGCATCGGGCTAGACAATATCGACCTCGACGCCGCCACGGCAGCAGGAATCCCGGTGGTCTACGCCCCGCAATATTGTCTCGACGAAGTCTCGGATCACACGATGGCGCTTCTGCTGACCGCCGCCCGAAAGACCGCGCTGGCCGACAAGCTGGTCAAGAAGGGCCGCTGGGAGATGCCGGCCGTCGCGCCGATCATGCGCTTCCGCGGCAAGACCATGGGCCTCGTCGGCTTCGGCAACATCGCACAGCTGGTGGCCCAGAAGGCGCAAGCCTTCGGCATTAACGTCATTTCCTCCGATCCCTTTGTGAAACCGGAAATCGCCGAAGCGAAGGGCGTTGAGCTGGTCGATTTCGATGCGCTTCTCGAGCGGTCCGACTACGTGTCCGTTCACGCGCCACTCACGCCGGCGACGGAGAACATGTTCTCCACCGAGGCGTTTGCGAAGATGAAGAGTAGCGCCTTCATCGTGAACACGGCACGCGGCGGCCTAATCGACACTGCAGCCCTCGTTGCGGCGCTCGACGCCGGAGAAATCGCCGGCGCCGGCCTCGACGTGCTGCCCCAGGAACCGCCCGCCGAAGACGACCCTATCCTCAACCGCGACAATGTGGTGATAAACCCACACACCTCCTTCTACTCGGAAGATGCGTTGCTCGATCTGCAGACAACCGTTGCGGGCGACGTGCTGACGGTACTGAACGGCGAGCAGCCGAAATGGCCAGCCAACCCGGATGTCTTCAAATAGACCGGACCAAGCAGGCCAGACTAATCCGGCCGGCGCGAACCGCCGGCGATAGCCAGGGAGACAAAGCCATGCGCGCTATGGTGCTCACAGAACCTAATTTGGTCGAACAGCAGGACATTCCCGAACCCTCGACAGATCAGGGCGAGGCCCTGGTGCGCGTGTCCAGCTCGGGAATTTGCGGGACCGACCTCAAAATTCTCAACGGCGGCATCCCGGCACCCAAGCCGATCGTCATGGGGCATGAGATGGTTGGCGAGTTGGTTAATGACGCGACCGACGCCAAGGTGGGCCAGCGCGTGCTGGTCGACCCGGTCTATCATTGCGGCACCTGTCACGCCTGCCTGCACAATCAACAGCATATATGCACGCGCGGCGGCCTGATCGGACGCGACATCAATGGCGGCTTTGCCGATTTGGTGGCCGTGCCCCCGGCCAATTGCTACGTGGTTCCCGACGAGATCGCCAACCATGAAGTCCCCCTGATCCAGGTGCTCACCACCTGCATGCACGGCCATCGCATGGCGGAAATCTTCCCCGGCGATGTCGTGGTCGTGTTAGGCCTCGGGGTTACCGGCCAGCTCCATGTGCAGCTGGCCAAGGCGCGCGGCGCCACGGTCATCGGCATCACGCGCTCGCAATGGAAGCTCGACCTGGCCAAGTCACTGGGGGCCGACTACACCTTCGCCCCCTCCGACGATATCAAGGACAAGATCCTCGAGGTCAGCAAGGGTGATGGCGCAGACCTAGTCATCGAATCGGCCGGCAAGGTCCTGACCCTCGGCCAAGCCTTCGACATGGTTCGCACCGGCGGCGCGATCATGCCGTTCGGCATCTACACAGAGACGAAGGCCGAACTACCCTTCTACCAATTCTATTTTAAGGAAATTCAGATCCTCAACGCGCGCGCGTCAAAGGGCCAAGATTTCGTCGCCTCGATGGATTTGGTAAAGCGCGGCGTGGTCAAGCTCGATCCGATGATCAGCGACCGCGAACCGCTGGAGAATCTCTCCGGCGCGCTGGACATGCTGACCAGCGAAGCCAAGGGCCGCATGAAAATAATCATGAATCACTGAGGTCGATCACCCCCGAGAGCGCAGCTCCCCTGGATGCATCATCGGCATCGGCTGCTTCTCGTTCAGTTCTGGCTTCAGCCAGCGCACGATCCCCGCGACGCCGTCGACCCCGACTGTGGACCCATCGGGAATCTGCTGGGTTGCGCCGGCCACACCTAACACCATCGGGATACCGCGTTCGCGGCCCAAAGACGCAAGATGCGACGTGCTGCCACCGAGTTCAGCGACGATCGCCGACACGCGCGGTAGAATGCCGACTAGGGCAGGCCCGGCTACATTGGTCACCAGCACGTCGCCGTGGTTCAGGCGCGAAATCTCGCACTCACAGTTGATCACGCAGGCCCGGCCCGAGCCCCAGCCCATGCCGCCCGGGTGGCCGCGCAAACCCGGCCGGCCGCGCCAGACTTCATCCAACGCGATCGGTTCCTCGACATGCAGCGGGCGCGCCTGGAGCATCTTGATACCCGCTTTGTCCTTCGCCCACTCGACCTCGACCGAGAGCCCCATCATTTCCTCGGCCACCTTCATGTAGCGGGCGAGTTCATGGACTTCGTCCGTGGTCAAGCACTGACGACGCGGTTCCACTTCCTTCTTCGGTTCGTGAGCATGCATATCACCGTGGCTGTGGTCGTGGTAATGGCTTTGATTATGCGCATGGTCATGATCGTATTCGTGGCCCTGAGCCCGGGTCGCCATCGGGTTCTCGGGCGGTGCCTGATGGGTGTGGCAGTAGGCGCTGTGTTCAAAATCCTGACCGCCGACCGCCTCGATCAGCTTACCTTCTGGCGTCAGATCGTAGCGGTCAGGCACCACTTCGCCTTGGGCCAGCGCTTCGCCGAGACCCCAGGTAGCGCTCACGGACATCCCGCCATCGGCAGTCTGGCTCAAGCCGCCGCCCGATGCCTCGGCCTCGATCAGCGGCTGGACCAGCACCGACATGGCCGTGTCGACCGCGCTGATCTCCTTGTCCTCCATGTAGCGCATAGCCTGGGGCGACCAGAGCGCTCCCCAGCAAGCACGCACGGCCGTCAGGAAGTCGTCCTCGCCTTCGATACCCAAGAAGGTCTGGAACTGACCGGCGAAGGATGATCCCTCAGTGTCCTCCATCAGCGACGATGAGCGCACGGCGAGACGCATGCCGGTCTCGCCGGTTAACGTGCGATACGCATCGAGCAGCTCGGCCTGAATATCCTCGGCGATGGGTTCGGAAAACAAACCGATTCGCACATCGGCAATGGGGCCGCGCGAATCCATGAAGGGCAAGCTCACCGCCTGTTCCGCGGCCTTGACCAAGCCGAGTTCTTCAAGTTGATGGAAATAGGCGTCCGCCCCGAGCACGAACCCACCCGGCGTCGGCAGGCCGGCATGACCCAGTGCCGCCTGGTTAGCGGCCTTCGGTCCGAACCGTTCCGCGTCTGTCGCCGCCTCGTCGCCCAGCGCTAGCACGAACTTCGCCATATTCGTCTACCTCAATGTCGCGGACCGTCTCTATAAATCGATCCATCTAGAAGTTCGGCCGGACGATCATGCCGTCCGGCCGAACCTAATTCAAATTGTAAAACTTCGCGCGGAAGCTTGATAACCGCAGACTTAGTGCGGCATCGGATCCACAACCGTTATCTGGTTCACCGGGAAGTTGGTGATGACCTCAGTCTCATCCGCATGGACGATCTGCATCTCCTCTATGCGAACGCCGAACTTGAACGGAATGCCATGCTGCGTCTCGAGCGCGAAAACCATACCTTCCTGGATCTCAATGGGGTGATCGAGTGACCAGATCCGCGAGATCACCGGCGGATCATACTGGGCGAGTCCCAGACCATGGCCCCAAAGGTTCGCAGCTGCCTGGTCTTCTTCCTCGTATCCCCAAGTTTCTTTTGCCGACGGCCATTTCAGCGCAATATCACGGGTGGTCGCGCCAACCTTGACCGCCTCCATCGAAGACTGCAGCCAATCGAGCGCCTCGGCATAAACATCCTTCATTTCCTGAGTGGGCTCTCGGCCAACGCAATAGGTCCGATAGTAACAGGACTTGTAGCCGTTCCAGGTCAGTGCCGCCAAATCCATGAAGACGATGTCTCCCGGCTGGATGATGCGGTCACCGAAGTTGCGCCAGTTCGGCCACGTGTTTGGTCCCGACGAAACGATGACGTCCTCGACATCTTCCATACCCGGAATATCATACAGGAATTTCATGATGTGCGCGGTCACTTGGTTCTCGGTGATACCCGGCTTCAGGAACTTCATGCACTCCCAGTGCGCAGCATCGCCGATCGCGCCAACGATACGAGCGCATTCCTGCTCGTCCTGGCTCTTGACCGCGCGTGCCTCCATCATCGGGGACATGCCGTCGGCCCACTCGATTCCCTCTTCGGCAAAGTGGTTCATCATGTTGATGTCGACGAAATCAACACCCAGCTTCTCGCCGGCCACGCCGAAACGCGCCATCTCTTCCTTAATCGCATTGGTGAACTTGGTCACCTGTTGCTTCGAGGCTCCTCCGGCCGCACCCTTAATCCACGCGTAGGAATATCGAATGTTCTCGGGTGGAATCCATGGCGCATGCCGCTCCACTTGCATACCGATGTCACCTTGCTCGAATAAGACCGGGGCAGCATCACCGCACAACAGAGCGTAGCGAAGGCCCGGCTTGAGGCGGTTCCAGCCCGGCGTCAGCGTACCCGTAATGTAGCGGACATTTTCGTCATACATCACCAGCATGGCTCCAAGACCCGCCTTCTTCATCATTTCGCGGGCCCGCTCGAGTCGATAGTTGCGCAGACGGTCCCAGTTGACCTTTTCCTGCCAATCAACCCCGGCAATTCCGAAGTTAGCCGTTCCGTATCGCATGTTTCACTCCTCGCATTTTCTATGCGTCAGGGTTTTTCATTCAGGCGCCCCGCTCCGTTGAGGCCACCTCAATCAAACGATCCAGGCGGGCGAAAGCGCGACTCGCCACAGATCATATCCGCAATAGTTCTGCAGTCAAAGGCAAGTATAAATAAAACGAGTAAGTTTCTTACTTTCGCCCAAAAAGTAAAAACGTAACGTTATAACGTTTTTACTTTTCTATTCGGGTGGAGCAGCCGGTACCTTCACCGGATCTGTAGAGAAAACAATTCTATCACCGTCGGCGCGGCTCAACCTGGTCACCTTGCGCCAATCCTCATCGTTGGTGTCGGGATAGTCCACGCGATAATGCATGCCGCGACTTTCCGCCCGCTCCAGAGCAGCTGTAGAGAGGAGACGGCCTAGCAGAGCTAGGTTGCGTATCGAGAGAGCACTCTCGATTTCCTCACCACGACCCTTGCCGGTTTCGCGAGCCTCATCCGATAGACGCAAGTTCGGCAGATCCTCATTCTCAATACGTTCATACTCCGTTAGTGCCTCGCGCAGCGTCTTCTCCTCGCGGATCGGGCCCAGCTTCTCATGTGCGAGCATCCGGCAATGCATGCGCACATCACCCTGAAACGGACCTTCGGTGCGCTCCAGAAGCCGGGCGAGCCAGTCCCGCTCGGACTCAGGGATCACGTCGTTTCTTGCCGCCGTGATCAAAACCGGATCGGAGTCGACTAGTTCAGCCGCCTTGCGGCCTGCGCGGCGGCCAAAGGCAAGCGACGCGGCCAACGCCGAACCGCCGATGCGGTTACCGCCATGAATGCCACCTGCCGTTTCCCCCGCAGCAAACAGACCTGGGATCGAGCTCTGACCGTAGGTGTCAACGTCGAGACCACCCAACCAAGTATGGCTCCCGGGGGCCACTTCAAGCGGCGTCTGGGTAATATCGATCCCACGGTGCAGACAGGTCTTGTAAACGTGAGGGATTTGCTTCTGGATTGTCTCAATGGGAATTTCTGTAGCGTCCATGAAGATGCCGCCGGTAGAACCGGCCCGGCCCGCATGAATCTCCTTGGCCATTGCCAAAATGACCTCGGACCGGGACGACTTCTCGGCAGTCTCGGGGAAGTATCGCTTCAGAAACTCTTCGCCTTCCTCGTTACGAAAGACGGCGCCAGCGTTGATAAAGCCGGTGGGGTGGGGGGCGAAGCCGAACAATTCTTCGGGCGAACAGCACATCGCCTGGAAGTCGATCATTTCGATCCCCAAGAGGTTAACACCCGCTCGAAAACCCATAACATAACCGTCGCCCGTCACCTGCGGTGGATTATCATTCACATAAAACAGTCCGCTGCCTCCGCCGGACGCTAATATTACCTGCTGGGCAGTATATGTAACCAGCTTGCCGTTTCGATAATCAACTCCCCAAGCGCCGACAACTCGACCGTCATGCTTCACCAAATCGACGATCGCCGTCAGCGAGTGCTTTTCGATACGGTCATCGCCGCGCAGGCGCCTGGACAGAACCTTAGTGACCATATTGCCGGTCGTATCATTGTGGTGGACAGCGCGCGCATGGGAGTGATTAGGGAACATCTTGAGATCGAGTTCACCATCGTCGCTGCGAATGAATTCGGCGCCCCAATCCTCAAGATCTTTAACAATCGCAACAATATCCTCACACCAAACCCGCGCCATTTCCGGGTCGATCAGTTCGCCGCCATATTTAAGAATATCAGCTAAGTGCTGGGCTGGGCTGTCGTCCTTACCCATCGCGGCAGCAAAGCCGCCGCGCGCCACGGTTGTCGTTCCGCTAGTCGCACGACCCTTGGTAACCTGGATTGTTTTGATTCCGACCGTGGCGCACTCAAACGCGGCCATAGTGGCCGCAGCACCGCCTCCGACAATCAGAACGTCGGTCTCATAATTCTCAACCTCTATGGAAAGACTCATTACGCTGCTCCAAATAAACGGGCACCGCCCTATGCGGTTCCGATGATTTCCAGGAAGGCCGCAACGCAAGCATCAGCAAAGGCGGCCTCATTAATATGGTTGGGAAGCTCCTCGACTGCACCGGTGCTCAGATTGGAAGCCAGTGCCCTTATGAACGCCGCATCGGTTTCGGGTTGAGCCCACGCACCAATTTCATTATCCGACAAGTCATGGGTCCGTCGTTTGGTGTGCTCGCTGTAACCCTCGACCGGTATTAGAACCCGCACTGGGCCCGTCGAGGCATTCAGCCGCCTGGCGAAGGCGCGGCCGAGCTCCTCCATCTCCCTAGCGTCTGTGCGCATCAAAAGATTCTGAGCATTGTACTGGAAAAACTCCCGCCCGCGATATCGCTCGGGAACCTGGCCTGTCCAGAAGTTCGAATGATCGATCGCGCCGGGCACCACAACCTGCGGTAACCCCATCGCGCCGGCACCGGTCAGCCGTTCGCCGCCGGCGTCGTAGACGCCGCCCACCACGAAGTCGGTGAGTTCATGTGTAGTGATATCTAGTACTCCAGCCAACTCACCCTCACGGGCTAGACGTTCCAGTGCCCGACCGCCAATACCCGAGGCATGAAACAAAATGACCTCGTAACCCTCAGCTTCAAGCAAGGACTGCGCGCGGTCCACGCAGCCAGCCGTCCCGCCGAACGACGAGATCGCTACCAGGGGCGGATGCGTCTGGATTTTTTCGGCCTTACTCGCCCGGTTAACGGCTGCGGCTGCAACGCCGACCGCAGCATTCTCCATCGCTGCCTTAGTAATTCGGTTGACCGCCACGTCACCGATCGAAGCATGCATGGCGATGTCCGCCTCGGCTACATACCATTGCACGGCTGCTGTCGCAGCAACTGCGCTAACCATCACCTTAGGCACGAGATAAGGCAGTGCGCGCATAATAGCACAGGCCATGGTCGTTCCATTAGCCCCGCCAAGGCCTATTGCACCGCCCAGTTGTCCCGCATCAAACCGTCCACGCACGACATTAATTGCGCCCGCAATCATCGCATCCGACGCGGCGCGGCGATCCATCTTCTCCAGAGTCGCCCAGGTGCGGCCACCGGCATCGGCAACCTCATCGCCGCTCACATCGGACCCCTCACTGTCATGGGGCATGAGGGAAAGATCGACAATCCACGGCATCGTGCCGGCATTTTTTAGGCAGGAGGCCACAAAGAACGCCTCTTCGGCCTTCGTGTCCATAGTAGCGAGTATGACGATGGTCGGTTTAGGACCAGACATTACGAGCTGTCTCTTCGTAGTTGCTTTTTCCGGAAAGGGTTTATCACATGCTACAATCCTGATCGCGAGGCCGAACCGCTAAAAACTTGTGCCTCTTTTTCCCAGTCCTATATGCGGCCAGAGCCTATCCGAGCGACGATATTATCGGATGAGAAAGCCGCCCGAAAGATGCGCGGTACCCGACTGTATCTGATAGTCTAAGCCACTAATCAAGAATGAGGGTGACCATGTCTATTTCCGTTCAACCGCGGCGTAGTTTCATTTTTTCGCCGGGCACCGATCCTTCTATGTTCACTAAAGCCCTCGCGTCGGGCGCCGACATCGTCTGCGTGGAGTTGGAAGACGGGGTTGCCCCCCATGACAAGGACGCAGCGCGAGCCAACATGCTCAAAATCTTTGCCGATGAAGAATCAACCACAACCGGCGACGGGGTCGAACGCATCGTTCGGGTAAATGAGCTAGGAAGCGCTTTCGGGCAGGCAGATATGGACGCCATTTACGAAGCTGCGTACCCGCCACCCGCTCTCATGCTGCCCAAAGTAAACAACCCTGAAGAGGTTCGCGGGGTCTCCGACAAGCTCGACAAACTAGGCCTCCCGGTCCGTCTGCAGATTATTATCGAGACCAATCATGGCCTAGAGGCGGCCTACGAGATTGCCCATGCAAGTAACCGCATAGATTCATTGCTGTTCGGCGGCGTTGACCTCGCAGCCGACCTGCGCTGCGAATACGCCTGGGAGCCGCTTCTCTATGCCCGGGCCCGCGTCGTCCACGCCGCGGCGGCGGCCGGGATCGACGCGATCGACGTACCTTGGCTAGACCTAAGAGATTTCGACGGGCTGCGCCAGGAAGCCCAGGCGAGCGCGCGTCTCGGATTTACGGGTAAGGGGGCAATCCATCCCAACCAGATCGAGATAATCAACGAAATCTTCTCGCCGAGCCCCGAAGAGGCCTGCCACGCCCGAAAAATCATAGCAGCCTTTGCAGAGGCTAACACGGGGCTCGTAGTGGTCGATGGCAAACTAATCGAGCGACCGGTTCTGCGAACCATGGAACGCATCGTCGCAATCGCGAACCGTACGACCAGCTGAAAGTGTTGACGGTCAACCTGCGAGCGGCGGCGGCCCCAATCGATCTCGCGCGCTTCCAAGAACCTTTTCAAACGATCGTGCGATGGCCACGGCACGATTGTCCTGCCCTCCGGCGCACATTATCTGCAATCCGACCGGCATCCCTGCTCCATCGAGCGCCACCGGAATCGTAACACCGTTCATCGCTAACAGATTCGCAACAGTGGTGTTGCGGGCCGCCATGAGGTTTGCCGCCATGTAGGCCTTGGGCTCTTGAATATCGGTAATCTTTGGTGGCGTGATAGGAACCGTAGGACCAACAACGGCATGTACGTCGGCGATCGCGCGATGAGCAGCACGTGACAATTCGCCCAAACGCCGCATTCGCCCCAGATAGTCGCTTGTAGTCATTGCAGCCATTTTTTCGAAGCGCGATCCCACCATCGGATCGATGTCATCCAGGAAATCCGGCAGAACGTCGCGTATAAAGCCGGCAAACTCGAACGCCGACAGACCGCCCGTACGGAAAATTCCATCCACCTCGTCAAGGTCCGGAATTTCGATCGACGTCAAACGCATCCCGGCGGCCTCGAGCTCGACCAAGGCCGCGCGAACTCCCTCCGCGATACCCGGATCGCAAGAATCAAAAAATGCCTCGCAAACGCCAATTCGAAAATCGCTGACCGACGCGCATTCAACGTCGGCCAAAAAGCCATTGATGTCCGTGCTTACAGCGGGGTCGATTACCGCAAAGCCGAGCGCGGCATCAGCAACTGATTGTGCCAGCACCCCGGGAGTATCGAGCGTCGGGCTTAGTGGCGCGATCCCCTCGATTGACCATCGGCCCTGCGTTGTTTTGATTCCTACGGTGCCGGTCATGCTCGCCGGCATACGGACCGACCCTGCCGTGTCTGTGCCAAGTGCGAGTAGCGCGGAGCCCTCCCACAGGCTCACGCCCGCGCCCGCGCTCGAACCGCCGGGAGCCCGATGATCATTAGCATCCCATGGGTTGCGCGGCGTTCCCCAATGGGGATTCGTCCCAAGTGCACCGAAAGCGAACTGAACCGTATGCGTCTTACCCGAGAACATCGCAAGCTGGTGACGCAGCGCGCGCACCACTGGTCCTTCATGACGCCACTCTGGCGGCAGCTCGCGGGGCGACCCGGCGAAGGTAGGATAATCGCGAACGCCATAGAGGTCCTTCACCGAGATTGGAATGCCCTGTAGAGGTCCCAAGTCGATCCCTGCGGCGAGGGCGCGGTCAGCCACCTCAGCCTCGGCGCGCAGTCGTTCGGGCTCCCATGTCTTGTAGGCCCCAAGCAGATGGTCACGGTCCTCATGTCTAGCGATGGCCTGTTCGGCCAGGTCGGCTGCCGAGATATCACCGTCACGCATGGCACGAGCATGCTCACCCACGCCCATAATTTCATAGACATTAGTCATTTGAATCTCCTTGCACTGAAAAACCGGACACCAGTGCGCACCGGCAATCCAGTATGGCATCTACAACATTGTCAACATCACAACCTGCAACCCACCATTTCCAAAAAACTTTAATTCTTGCCAAGCCCTCGCCGAGCCCACTGTCTTTTGTCTATGCTATGCACAAGAAGAATGCGATTCACTCTTTGAGAGATACCATGCCGGTCGATGCCTGCGACATGCAGCGATTCACTCGCGACCAGATTGAAGCCTTCATGGCGCGGTGCTTTACTGCAACCGGAATACCCTGCGCCGACGCAGCGACCGTTGCACGCCTGATGGCTGAGGGCGACATGCTGGGAAAAGATTCCCATGGCATTTTCCGCCTCCCAGGCTATATCGGTCGCCTAAAGGCACGCGGCTTTAATCCCATTCCCGACATCAAAATTGTGGAAGATCGCACAGCGATGGCGCTACTCGACGGAGACAATGGGATGGGTCATCTGATCGTAAACAGGGCTGCGGAGATCGCGATCGAGAAAGCCAAGAAGACCGGCGTCGCTTGGGTTGGCATACGACATTCGAACCACGCGGGGGCCGCCGGCGTCTACTCTAACATGGCGCTCAAACACGATATGATAGGTCTTTATGTTGCCGTGGGTAGCGCCAATCATCTGCCGCCTTGGGGTGGCACTGAGCCGCTGCTCTCAACTAATCCAATCGCCGTTTCGGTGCCAGCAGACAAAGAGAATTCAATCATCCTCGACATGGCAACCACCGTTACCTCTTACGGTAAGGTCAAGGTATATGCGCAGCGAGGCCTTGAGATGCCAGAGGGCTGGATGGTCGGACCTGACGGCAAAGCTCTGACGGATGCAAGCAAGGCCGATACCGGCCATCTTCTGCCCATCGGCGGACCAAAGGGATATGGACTTGCACTCATATTCGGCATCCTCGCGGGCACCCTCAACGGTGCCCATTTCGGCAAGGATGTCATCGACATGAACGCCGATTCATCATCGAACACAAACACGGGACAGTTTTACCTAGCAGTCGACATCGCAGCTTTCATGGGTGTGGACGTCTTCAAAAAGCAGGTCGACGCAGTCATCGCTGAGATGCAAAGTTCACCGACGATGCCAGGCATCGACGGGGTGCGCATGCCCGGCGCAGGCGCTCATGCGGCCTACGCAGACCGTTCCGCTAACGGCATCCCGTTGCCCAACCCGCTGCTCGAGAATCTCGCCAGCGTAGCAGACGATCTCTCGGTCGACCGGCTCGGCTAGCCGCAGCTAGCCAGCACGTCCGGGCGCTGAACCAGAAGTAATATGACAATTCAGACCCCACCTCCACCGAAGCCTCCTGCGTCACTTCTGGTGGCGGTTGGATGGATGACGGGAACTTTACTGTCATTCACCTTCATGGCTATCGCCGTGCGCGAACTGTCGGGCGAAATCCATAGTTTCCAGACAATGCTGTTTCGCAGCATAGGCGCGCTTATGATTCTCTTGCCATTCGTCCTGATCATGGGACGGGAGGTCTGGCACACTAGAAACCTGAAACTCCAGTTCGGCCGAAATACGGTTCACTTCGCAGCCCAACTCGGCTGGATCACTGGGATCGGGTTACTCCCGCTGGCCGAAGTTTTCGCAATCGAATTCACCGCGCCAATCTGGGCAACAATCATGGCAATTCTATTTCTGGGAGAGCGGCTCAACCGCGGCCGCGTGGTCGCCGTCCTATTCGGCTTTTTAGGCATTCTGGTCATCCTACGGCCCGGGCTCGCGGTCATCGACCATGGTGCTTTTGCCGTGCTCGCGGCGGCCGTCGGTTTCGCTATGACGCTGACAATCACCAAATATATGACCCGCAACGATGCCCCAATCACCATCCTACTCTACATGACTGTAATCCAACTGCCGATGGGAATCGGGCTATCGGTATTTGTCTGGGTCACGCCCGACTGGCTGCAACTATTCTGGCTGTTTGTGGTCGGCGCGACGGGATTGTCCGCGCATTACTGCACTGCCAACGCCCTGTTGGTCGCCGACCAAACGATCGTTGTACCTATTGACTTCATGCGGCTGCCGTTAATCGTCGCCGTAGGTTTCTTGCTCTATAGCGAGGCAGTTCAACTACCGGTGCTCATTGGCGCGGTGATGATATTCGTAGGCAATTACTATTCGATTCGCCTTGAGCAACGTCGGCGCAAAACCACCTGACCAATCACGACCAAACAAGAATCCCAACAAAACGTGCAAATGGGGCATTTGGAATTCCCCCACGGGGTGTCCCCATCATTATCCCACAGCTAAACGCGGGCATTGACCCTCTCATATCCGCAAACGAAAAGGGCGGCCCCGCGCAGTCACCCCGTTCGAAGAATTGATTAACATTTCGACTGTCAAGCAACGTCAGTCCCGGCAGTGAAACGCATGCCACGCTCCTCGAACAACTCAACCACACCGTCGCCGTAGGCCGAGAGCTTTTCCGCGACCGCAGGGGTGAAGGCGATATCGGTCATATCGTGCACGCCGCCGCTGATCACCACCTGGAGCACACCTTCACACTCGCCAATATTACGAAATGCGCGACAAACGCCAGGGGGCACCGAGATGGTATCAAACTCACCGAGCTCGATTCTCTCGCCACCATCATCATTCCAGGTAACCTCGAACCGACCGCGCAACACTGTAAAAGTCTCATAGGTCTGCTGATGGTTATGCAGCTCCGGCCCTGTACCCGGCGGGCACACGGCATGGGTCATCGTAATTCCGCCCGCACCTTGGATAGGCGCTCCCTGATTAACCGGCGTCTCCTCCGCACTACCGAGGCCAATCACCGAGAGAAGCTCACGAGCGTAGATAACGTCTTTAGCCTCCTGCGGTATATCGAGGCTTTCAGCCGCATGCAGAGGTTTCAGTTCCTTGAATCGAGATACCCGGCTTTGCATCTCGTCGGGAAATATGGAGATTGTCTTCATGGCGACCTTCTGATCATCTGTTGTTCAGTCCATCAATTATGCCATGCCATTCCCCGGGGTCGCGACCCTATTCATACGAGCACTTCAGCTCCGGTTGGGCCGTCACTGCTGCCGGAGATCACGGTTGGGGGGGTCATCGCCATATACCGCCGCACGTCTCAGCCGACGAGATCTTCGAATTTAAGGAGGATGGGCGCGTGGAGCGGGTGAAGGGAATCGAACCCTCGTATGCAGCTTGGGAAGCTGCCGTTCTACCATTGAACTACACCCGCATCCGGGATGCTGATCCTATAATCAACGGGCAATCACCGCGCAACCGCGATCCTCAGGCGGTAGCGAAAACTTTGCAGCCTGACAGGGTGGACTTTTGCCCCATCATGTAGCCAAATCCCCCGGAAATTTACCCTCAAACCAACAACAGTGCGATGCACAGTCGATTCGGACACGAGCAGATGTACGACCAGATGTACAATCAGACAACCAAGGATATTTCGGTCACAGTCACCCCGATTTTTCTAGAGGACCAGTCCGAGCCCGACGAGGACCATTTTGTCTGGGCTTATCAAGTGCGAATCGAGAACTGCGGCCCTTACACCGTACAACTGCGTTCACGTTACTGGCACATTACGGATACTAATGGTCTGGTGCAGGAGGTTCGCGGCTCGGGTGTGGTTGGTGAACAACCGGTCCTTGAGCCGGGCGAGACCTTCGAATACACAAGCGGCACGCCGCTGGCGACACCATCCGGAATCATGGTTGGGTCGTACCAGATGCAGACCGACGACGGTGATCTAATTGAGGTCAACATTCCGGCTTTCTCGCTCGACAGCCCGCACGAAGTGGTGCGCCCAAACTGATCCAAGATAGTATTGGGCCCGTAGAATCAACCGTAGGGAAATGACAGCGACCAAAGCAACGTCGTTATCTCAGCCTTAATCTATAGACATCCCACATTTTCCCATGGTCCCAAACTGATCTCTGACTCCACCGCCCGCACCGCTATAATATACGGATAGAACCATGCCAAACGACAAGCCACTTAAACCGACGTCTTCACCCGGTCGCTCGGATGCCGAGGACGCCGTGCGGACTCTTATACGCTGGGCCGGCGACGATCCAACTCGCGAGGGGTTGCTCGACACACCGGCCCGTGTGGTGCGTGCGTTCGAAGAATTCTGCGCCGGCTACAAAGTAGACCCGCTGGAATATCTCGAGCGCACTTTCGCTGAGGTCGACGGGTATGACGAGATGGTAGTGCTGCGTGACATCCGCCTCGAAACCCATTGCGAACATCACATGGTGCCAATTATTGGTAAGGTCCATATTGGTTATCTGCCTGATCGTCGGGTCGTCGGCATCAGCAAGCTGGCGCGCGTCGCCGAGGCCTATTCCAAGCGCCTGCAGATTCAAGAAACGTTGACCGCGCAGATCGCTAACTGCATTGATAATGTCCTCCGTCCCAAGGGAGTCGCGGTCGTTATCGAGGCGCAGCACCAGTGTATGACGACCCGTGGCGTCCACAAGCCAGGAGTAGTGATGACCACCAGCCGCATGCTTGGCGCGTTTCGGAAATCCTCCGATACCCGGCGTGAGTTCCTGTCTTTTATTGGCAATGCGTCGGCGGGCTCATCCGTCTGATCCAATTCCGGTACTAGACAGGGTGCCAATTTTCACCAATCATTGAGGTCGCAGTGCCTGATGAAGGTCACACTCGTGACCAAAACCCAGGCCACGGGAGATCCAATTGCTAGATTTCCGACCCATTCTGTTCATCCTGGGGATCCTGCTTACTACATTATCCATCGCCATGTTCCTGCCGGCGTTGGTCGATGCGGCAAGCGGGAATGCTGACTGGCAGGTCTTCCTCGCCTCGGCCGGTCTTACATTGTTCATCGGCGTATCACTGATCCTGACCATGCGCGGCGGCGACATAAAAATTGGGATCCGCGAGGCGTTCGTACTGACGACCGCCAGCTGGCTCGGCCTGACGGTCTTTGCGTCCCTACCATTCGTCTTCGCCGGATTGAATCTCAGCTTCGCCGATGCCTTCTTTGAGGCAATGTCCGGCATAACCACCACAGGATCGACGGTTATCATCGGGCTCGATGCAGCGCCGCCAGGTATCCTGCTCTGGCGCGCTTTGCTCCAATGGCTCGGTGGAATCGGTATCATCGTCATGGCCATCGCTGTTCTGCCGATGCTGCAGGTTGGCGGCATGCAGATTTTCCGGCTAGAGAACTCCGATACATCCGAGAAAGTCCTTCCACGCGCTGCGCAGACCTCAACTGCCATCGTTTCTATTTATCTGGGACTGACCCTCATCTGCGCGCTCGGATACTGGCTGGCTGGCATGCCCGGCTTCGACGCCATCGCACACGCAATGACCACAATCGCAACAGGGGGGTTCTCCACATCCGACAACAGCCTCGGCGTCTTTGACAATACCGGCATCGACATCATCGCAATCGTCTTCATGATTGTCGGATCGCTGCCATTCGTTTTGTATCTTCAGGCAGCACGCGGTCGGCCAGGCGGGCTTTTGCACGATTCCCAGGTGCGATGGTTTCTAGCGATCGTTGTCGCCATCATGGCGATCATCAGTGCGAGCCTCTATATGACCCAGGAGATACAGCTAGGTACGGCGATTCGGTCCGCCGCCTTCAACGGTGTCTCAATAGTTACAGGGACCGGCTATACGACCGCCGCGTTTGATAATTGGGGCAGTTTTGCCCTGATAATTTTCTTCGTCATCATGTTCATCGGCGGCTGCGCAGGCTCGACCACATGCGGAATCAAAATCTTCCGTTTCCAGGTCCTGTATGCGATCTCGACAATCCAGGTCAAACGCCTGCTCCAACCCCATGGCGTCTTCATCCCGCACTACAATCGAAACCCAATCACACAAGAGATCGCCCTGTCGGTTCTTGGATTCGTGTTTTTCTACATTCTCGTTTTCATTCTACTCGCACTCGGCCTAAGTATGCTCGGATTGGACTTTTTGACCAGCTTGTCGGGCGCCGCAACTGCGATCTCCAACGTGGGGCCAGGGCTCGGCCCGGTGATCGGCCCCATGGGAACGTTCGCGGATCTACCTGACGCGGCTAAGTGGATGCTGTCGGTCGGCATGCTGCTCGGGCGGCTCGAATTGTTTACGGTTCTGGTGATCCTCACACCCGCCTTCTGGAGAAGCTGAGGATGTCCGACACGCCGCGTCGCGCGATCGAGCTTCTGGCCCGGCTGGTCGGATTCGACACAACCTCGCATCGCTCCAACCTCGACATGATTGAATTTATCGAGAGGTATCTCGCCCATTACAAGATAGTGCCACGGCGAATCGAAAGCGACGACGGGGCAAAATCAAACCTGCTCGCCACCATCGGACCCGAAATGCCCGGTGGTGTTGTCTTGTCTGGTCACACCGACGTGGTGCCAGTAACCGGCCAGGACTGGTCGAGCGAACCGTTTGAACTCACCGCCCGTACCGTGAACGGCGAGGCCCGACAATATGGCCGCGGTTCAGCCGACATGAAAGGGTTCATCGCCGCCGTACTAGACAAGGTGCCCGCGCTAGCCGCCGCGGACCTTCAAACCCCCGTGCATATAGCGCTTTCCTATGACGAGGAGGTAGGCTGCCGCGGCGTCGGACGGATGATCGCGAAGCTGGGAGCGGAGGTTCCGATGCCGGCTCTGGCCATCGTCGGCGAGCCAACCAACATGCAGATCGTGACGGCGCATAAGGGCATTCGCGGTTTCAAGACGATCTTTACCGGCGTCGCGGTGCATTCCAGTGCGCCGCATCTGGGCGCGAGCGCGATCGGCTTTGCCGGCGAGTTCATCACGTTCCTCACCAACCTCGCGGCCGAGAATGCTGCGGCGCCCGATCCAACCAGCGGATTCACACCGCCCTGGACGACCTTCAACATCGGACATATCAAGGGTGGCGAGGCCCTAAACATCGTGCCCGAACGCTGCGTTATATCCTGGGAGTTTCGGCCGCTCCCCGGCGTGGATGCCGATGCTATCGAGGCGCGGGTCCGAGCCTATCTGGATGACGAGCTGCGGCCGCGTATGAAGTTGGCCCATCCGGCAGCCGATGTCATCCTGACGCCGCTTGCCGCAGTGCCACCGCTTAGCGTAGACCCGGATTCACCTGCGGAACGGCTGGCGCGTTACCTCACCGGTGCAAATATGACTCAGACCGTCGCCTACGTCGCTGAGGCCAGCCAGTTTCAGCTGCATGGCATTCCGGCCGTGCTGTGCGGACCCGGCAATATCGCGCAAGCGCATCAGCCCGATGAATGGATCGCGGACAGCGAGATGTCCGCCTGCGCCGTATTCCTCGACCGACTGCGGGCTTGGTGCGTCTCCGGTTCACCGGTCCCCTAGGCCGAGCCTAAGAGCGTGACACAAGGAACGGCTGCAGGAACTCGAGGATCGCGGATTCGAGTTCGCCGTTGATGTCTCCGACAAGCTCCTCGATCATCCGGAACCAGATCTCCTCACGTTCGTTGAGAGACAGGCCCTCGAGCACCGTGCGACTGCGCATCGCGTCGGCGCTCACCTCGCCCCGCCTGCGGCCGTCTCCGGCGTCGATCGACATATGTACCCTCAGGCTGGCGTCGTAGCGCTCGGACCGGTCCTTCGTGACAACCCCGCGCACGCCCTTCGTGCGTTCCAGCGGAATCTCAATGACCCCTGCATCCGAGATTGTAAACACGATCCGCCCAGCATTGCCGACAGGCAACAGGCGGTCCTGCGCCCAGCGCCGAACCGCTGCTGCAGGCGAGACCGGCAGCAGATGCTCAATATGACGCGCAGCGAAGCTGGGCTTAAATGCGTCCACAACCGCGAGCGAGGCGGCATCGAGCCGCAGGGGCGGCAGATGTGTGAAGGTGATATCCGGAAACTTGGGTGTCGGCGACGGCGAAGTGCAGGCAGCCAAGGCTAGTCCGGACATAGTCGCCAGCGCAGCACGTCGATTGATGCGATGCATGATTTAGCCCCCATCTTGTCCCAGAAAGTGTGATCCCTACTAGATCACCTATCAGCAGATTCGGGTGAACTGATGACGGGATCGCCGACGGCCGCGCGTGCCTCTACCGCCTCTGGGGTAAAATGGTAGCTCTCGCTGCAGAACTCGCAAGTCACCTCAAGATTACCGTCGACCGCTAGGTCGCGGAGATCCTCACGGGGTAATTGTACCAAGACATTGAACACCCGATCCGAGGAACAGCGACAGCGGTGCGCAACGGAGCGCGGGTCGGTCGCTCGCACGCCCTCCTCGTGGAACAAGCGAAAGAGATAACGCTTTGCACCCAGCGCTGGATCGAGCAGCTCAGCCATGGTCCCGGTAGCCATCAGCATCATCACCCGGCGCCAGGTGTCGTCGTCATCATCCGATGGCAGCTGCCTGTTCGGATCGTCGGCGATGCGCTGTACCATGACCCCCCCGGCCCGCCAAGGGCCGTCCGGGCCCAACCGTCCAGCCGACAAGCTGATCGCCGCATCCATCTGCTGGGACTGGCGAAAATAATGCTGAGCGCACTCGGCCAGTGTCTTGCCCGTGATCTCAACCATCCCTTGGTAGCGATCTGTGTGTGGTCCTTGGTCGACCGTTAGGGCAAAGTAGCCCGACCCTAGCAAGCTTTCAGCCGGGTCATGGCTCGCAAGCGCGTCTTCGGTATAGTTAGCATAGCCGCGAATCAGATAGCGCTCGGTATCATTTTTGGTCTGTACATCAGCCAACAGCAGAGATACAGGCCCGTCACCTTGGACCTGCAGCGTGAAGATGCCATCGAATTTCAGCGCCCCGGCCAAGATAACGCTCAGGGCCAGCGCCTCGCCAAGAAGCTCGGCCACCGGTTCGGGGTATTTGTGCCGACGCATTACATCGTCGACGGCCTCGCCCAGCTGCGTCAGGCGGCCGCTCAGTTTTGCCTCGCCGCTTTCTCCGGATTCGAGTTGAAATGGCTGGATCAGGTCGTCGACCGGCTGGCCGGCTCCGTCCCGCTCCGGCAGACCACCATAATCAGTCAAAGGCCGCGTTCCCATGCAAGCACCAGAGCAAAATTCCTTTCTGGGCATGAAGCCGGTTTCCAGCCTCTGTCCAGACCACGGATTGCGGGCCATCCACCACCCCGGTCGTAGCCTCATCGCCGCGATACACCGGCAGGCAGTGCATAAAAACAGCCCCATCGGCAGCGTGGCCCATCAGTCCCTCGTCCACCCTGTAGGGTGACAGCAGCGCGCGGCGCCGGTCTGCTCCGTTATCGCCCATGGAGACCCAGGTATCCGTGACGACACAGTCAGCGCCAGCCACTGCGGCGACGGGGTCGTCGCCGACGGAAACCCTGCCGCCGTTCGCCGCCGCCCAGTCGAGGATGTCCTGCGGCGGCTGCAAACCAGACGGCGAAGCCACGCGAAACTCGAAGCCGAACTGCACTGCAGCGTGAATCCAGGAGTTCGCGACGTTGTTGCTGTCGCCGCTCCACGCGACAATCCGACCGGCGATTGGTCCGACCTTTTCCTCAAAGGTCATGACGTCGGCCATGATCTGGCACGGATGGGAGCGATCGGTCAGCCCGTTGATCACGGGTACCGTAGCGGCCTCGACCATCTCCTCCAGTTTCTCTATCGAAGAGGTTCGGAACATGATCACGTCTACATACTCGGAGAGAATACGCGCCGTGTCCGCTAGAGTCTCGCCGCGCCCAAGCTGCGAGCCGTTCGGCTCCAGGCTAACAACGCCGCCACCCAGGGTCTGCATCGCCACGTCGAATGACACCCGGGTGCGCGTGCTCGGCTTCTCGAAAACCATGGCGAGCGTATGATTGGCAAGCAAGGGCTTGCGCTCTCCACTCGCCTTTATCCGGGCGCTGACATCGATGATGCGGCGCGGTGTCGCGGCGTCGATCAGGTCCAGATCGAGAAAATTACGTACCTCATGCATCGGACGAACTTGCCAATGCCTGGCAGGCCTGCTCGATGGCGTCGACGGCTTGGACAATCTCTTCCTCACCAATGATCAATGGTGGCAGCATCCGAAGCACATTCTCACCCGCCACAACCGTTAGCAGGTCAACATCACGCGCGGCGTCGCCGAGCTGACTATTGGTGAACGGCGCGGCCACGACCATGCCGACCATCAGCCCCTTACCACGGATATCACAAATGATGTCAGGGTGCCTATCCGCAACCCCACGCAGGCCCGCCTGTAGAGCCTCACCCGAGCGCACCACATCGTCGAGAAAGCTATCGGCGGTCAGCACATCGAGATTCGCGTTGGCCACCGCCATCGCCAGCGGGTTGCCGCCGAAGGTGCTGCCATGGGAGCCGGCCGTCATCGACGAAGCAACCGGGTCGGTCGCCAGCACCGCGCCGCACGGGAAGCCCCCAGCAATACCCTTGGCGCACGCCATCACATCCGGCGTCACACTGGTCCACTCATGAGCGAACAGCTTGCCAGTCCGACCAAATCCAGTCTGCACCTCGTCGAACACCAGCAACAGGCCGAACTCGTCAGCCACAGCGCGCATGTCGCGCAGATAGTCCTCCGAGAGCGGCCGCAGTCCACCCTCGCCCTGGATCGGTTCCGCAACGATAGCCGCCGTCTCCGGCGTAATCGCGTCACGCAGTGCATTCATATTGTGGACCGGAACGATGTCGAAGCCATCGGCCGGATCCCCGAACCCATCCAGATGCTTAGGGTTCTTCGACGCCGCCAGCATCGCGAGGGTCCGCCCGTGGAACGAACCCTCAAGGGTGATTGCGCGCCATTTCTCGGGGCAGCCATTATGGGCGTGAAATCTACGTGCGGCCTTAACCGCTCCCTCCATAGCTTCCGTGCCCGAATTGCAGAAAAAAATGGCATCGGCGAAGGACAGGCTGCACAAACGCTCCGCCATGCGAACCTGGTCCGGGATCGCGTAGAGGTTGGACACATGCCAGAGCCGTTCGGCCTGACCCTTCAAAGCCGAAACAAGCGCCGGATGGCTGTGACCTAGTGAGTTCACAGCGATCCCGGCCGCGAAATCGAGATAGCGGTGACCATCGGTATCGAACAGATAAGCGCCTTCACCGCGCTCGAAAGAGATGGTCGGATAACCGTAATTCGGCATCACCGCATTCATGATTCCATACTCCCGGTTCGCACTAACAAGCGCACAGTATCTGTACCCGCGAAAAAGGCGGTGACTATCGAAAAACACGATCCGGAAGTCAACGTCGGAGAAATGCTAACTCTTCATCCTGTAACCTGAGGCAAACAAGCGATAAACGACCAGCCAAAGAATTGCGATGACACCGAGGCAAACGCCCGCGCCAGTCCACGGATCAGCATCAGCACGGCCAGTGAGCGAGAAGCGGATCCCGTCAACAATATAGAAGACCGGGTTGGCACGCGCGAATGGTTGGGCCCCGGTAGATAATTCGTCGATCGAGAAGAACACCCCCGACAGGAACACAAAGGGCAGGAAAATAAACGTCTGAACCGACTCCAGGTAGTCCCATTTATGCGCCCAAAGACCCGTAATCTGACTGAAAAGCCCGACCATCAATGCCCCTGCTGCAACGAAAAAAATTAGGGTCATTGGTGCCTGGGGCATTACGCCGCCTATTGGCAGGAGTGCCGCCCAAACCACTGCACCGACGATCAGACTCGCTGAAACTGACGCCGCCGCATAGCCGATGACGATCTCCCCCGGTGTTAGTGGTAGCATTGCGATATCAGTAAAAATGCCCTCATTCTTGTCATAGACTATGGAGAAGGCACTCGACTGAAACGAACGCTCAAGCGCCGCAACGGCAACTAACCCGGGCAACAGAAAATCAAGAAAAGGCAAGCCGCCCATGGTGACACCGGGTCGGTCTATGACGAAGCCGAACACGCTGGCGAACAGGAGCGCACGGACCGTCGGTGCGGCTAGCGTAATACCCCAGATCTTGAAACCACGAACCATCTCGCGGACATACATCTGCGCAAGCCCCCGATAGTTGATTTTACCAAAGCGCCGGGCCACCGGGCGCCCGCCAAGAACGAGTTTTTCAGATGGCCGTGCCAACCGTCAGGACTTGAGCTTATAGCCGGTGGCGAGCATGCGATGGACAATAATGAACAAGACCAGATCGACCCCGATCATTACCAAAGCACCAAACCAAAAACCCGAATCTCCGTGGCCAATGAAACCGCAGCGAAATCCGTCGATCGCATAGAAAAATGGATTGAACTGCGCCACATACTGCCAGGTATCCGGCAGCCGTTCGATCGAGTAGAAGGTGCCGGACAGAAACGAGAGTGGCACGATGACAAAGTTAGTGATCGCAGCCATATGGTCAAACTTGTCGGCCCAGATGCCGCCGATCATGCCGAGCAGCGCCAGCATGACAGATGCCGAGATCGCAAAAAATAGGATGACGGCGAGGTTAGTGAAAGGTAGTTCAACAAGAAAGGTCATCGCGGTCGTCGCAGCGACTGCGACAATCATACCGCGGGTTACACCACCGGCAACGTAGGCACTCATCATCTCCAGCGAGCTAATAGGTGGCATTAAAACATCAACAATGTTGCCCTGGACCTTCGACACCATGATCGACGACGATGTGTTGGCGAAGGAGTTCTGCAAAATAGTCATCATAACCAGGCCAGGAGCGAGAAACACAACGAAAGGTACCGTGCCAACCGTGCCGACACGATTCTCGAGCGCCACAGAGAAAATAGTGTAGAACAGAATCGTGGTAACGATGGGAGCTGCTATGGTTTGGGTAAAAACCTTTAGGAAGCGTTTAACCTCTCGGTGATAGAGCGTCCACACACCCCTCCAATTCACATAACCAAACCTCCGCACACGAGGCGCATTTCGCATTTGACTAGGCAATATTTCAGTTCTCTCCATAGCTTGGAACTTATGCCTGTACCGGCAGCCCGGCAAGCCACCATGCTGGTTTTGGTGTCGCGATGAACGATCAACCGAACGGCGACGGGACCAGAAAACTAGGGCGCAAATCTAAGCCGGTTACCCAAGAACGACTGCGTAAGGCCGCTTTAGCCCATATCGACCGCTACGCAACCTCGTCGGACAATCTGCGCGATGTGTTAATGCGCCGAATCCACCGCTCGGTACGGCTGCATGGCACAGATCCCGACCGGGCTTCAGGCTGGGCCGACGAAATCGTGGCGGACCTCGTCGCGCGCAACCTAGTGAACGACAGGCAATATGCGGAGAACAGGGCGCTCAGCCTGTATCGGCGCGGTACGTCTCGGCGCAAGATCGAGATGTACCTGAGGACCAAGGGGGTCGGGCCCGCCGATATCACCGAGGCACTCGTCGCACTTGAGGAGACCGATCCCGATTCCGAATTCACCGCGGCCTGCCGCCACGCCCAACGCCGGCGACTCGGTCCGTGGCGGCGCGAGAATCGGTTGGCCCGGCGGGATAACGACCTCGCAGCAATGGCGCGGGCAGGATTTAGCTACGGGATAGCAAGCCAAGTGATCAATGCAGATGACATCGAAGCGCTGGAAGAAGAGTCGGAACAACGAGCCGCAGAACGGCGCAGTTGAGTCCCGTGGCTAAACTTCGCCACCCTCGGGCATATTTCCGGCGGCGGTCGACACCTTAGGTGTACTGACCGGTTCGCCTGGTGGTGCGAAGTTCTCCGGGCCACCGCCGGGTAATGCTTCCACGTAGAGCGAACGGCTGGGAAACGCAAAGCCAGTCCCCGCCCCCTCGACGATGTCCTTGATCCGGTAGGCAAGTGCCTCCTTCACTACCAGCCACTCTCCCCAGTTCGTGGTTTTAGTAAAGCAATAAACCATTATGTCGATGCTGCTGTCGTTAAAGGCATCGATACGCACGAAAGTGGGCACCTCCTTGGGATCAGCGAAGGCGTCATCGCCATGAATGAAGGCCTCGATCCCGTCGCGAATCTCCCGTAGTTGGGCCGCTGAAGCGTCATATAGCACCCCGATCTTCCAATAGATCCGTCGGTGGGTCATTTCGGAGAAGTTGATCACTGCCGTATCGGCCAGCTTGGCGTTTGGCACCTGGACGACGGCCTTGTCAAACTGGCGCACCATGGTCGAGCGAAAGCCAATGGACTCGACCGTCCCCTCGACGACGCCGTCCACCTTGATCAGGTCGCCCGGATGAAACCGCTTCTCCCCGAGGATCAACATGCCTGAGAGGAGATTCTTGAACAGCTCCTGGGCGGCCAGCGCGCCGGCCAGGCCGAATAGGCCGAGCCCAGCGATCAGGGGGCCAATCTCGATTCCCCACAGCTCCAAGATCGCGGCGGCACCAATCAGGCCGAGAACGAGCTTCAGCGCTTTGATGATCCACTGAACCATCGTGGGCGAGAGAATATCACCTAGGTTCGCAAAGATACGTGACAGCGGGTCAACTAGGGCAATTACGCCCCAGAACAGGGTAAATACGATCAGGGATTCTGTTAGCCGGAGTGCTATAAGATCAAAGGTACCCGCCAGGTCAAACAGTCGGGTCGCCACGAAGAAGGCGAGCACCACCGGCGCAAAGCGCAGTGGCTTCTCAAGCGCCTCGAGCATTAAGTCATCGATCTGGTTATTAGTGCGTCTCGCAAGACGTTTGAGCCAGCTGATAAAAAAGCGAGCAAACAGGCCGCGCACAACGAGCAGTAGAGCGAATACCAGAACTGCGACCAGAATACGCCCGAAACTGGTACCAAACGCCGTCTCGCGTAATATCTCCATGACCAGCGCCCCAAAGGCGATGATCGAGGTCCAGAACTCGGTCACAAACTCCATCTTCCGATACCCATAAAACGTTCAAGTGGATGCGTCGCACACGCTACGATTCACCCACAAAATGTCAATTAGAGGATCGTACCCTCGCCGCCGTGACCGCTAAAAAAATCTAACCCGACCAGAACGATGATGAATATATCGAGCGACATTGTCACCTTCCAAAGGTCTGGGATCACAACATCTATAAAAGCTAACGCACTACAAGTGAAAAAGTGGTTAATGCTCAACAACAGATGGTAGTCCTAAGTCGACATCGGGTCCTTGCGTCGTAGAATCCAGAAAGCGAGGATCGCAGCTAGTCCAATATAAGAAATGCATCCGATAGCAACGTTCGCTATCGACACACCGAGATCGAAGGCAAATCCGAAGGTTGCCGGCGCCGCCGCCGCCGCAAATACCATAACTGCGACCGACATGGCGCGGATACCGCCAAGATTTCGAAGGCCATACATCTCTGCAAACATGGCCGAGAGGATCGGCTGCAGCATGCCAATCCCAATCCCGAGCGCACCCAGAAACACATAGGGCATGATCGGATTCGCCGAGGCGCTCAGGGCAGTGAAGCAAGCGATGAAAGGAAGCGCGGAAGCCGGAATCAGACGCACAGCCCCACCGCGATCGATCATCGGCCCAATAGCCAGAGACGTCATAATCTTCATAAAGGCCATAGAGATGAGGCCCGTCGCGAGCAACTCGATCGGCCAACCGCGCACCTCTGCGATAAAGGCCTGATGAAACAGCACCCCTGTCGATACATAGGGGTAAGCAAGAAGCAAAGCCATCGCCCCCAGGTAACGCGGGTCTCGCAGCACCTCGAGACGCGTCCAGTCACGGTCACCACCCATCGGGGATTCAGTTTGAGACTGTCGATCGAGATAGTCGTGATGGCGCTGCTCAAATCCCTTCAAGACGAGCGGCACTAACAGAAGCAAAGCCATCGCCGTCACCAATCCCGTTGCCAATAAGACATTGCGCCAGCCTATGACCATGATCAGGGCAACAGTCGTGATTGGCAGAACCGTCTCACCAGCTGCGAGCCCGAGCCCCGAAAGGCTCAGCGCCTTACCCCTATCCCTAGGGAAATAACGCGCCATCGCCGTTCCCATAATATGGATCGCCAAACCTTGGCCGCACAACCGGGTGACGAAAAGTGCCAACGCGAACAACCACAAGGTATGGGCGAATGACAGTGCCACCATCGCGCCGGTAAGCGCAGTCAACGTTACCGCGGTGTAACGACGCAGATCTACACGGTCGATCAGCTTTCCGAGCCAGATCAGCGCCAAGGCAGCAATTATACTTACTGTCGAGAATACAGCGCCAAAGCCGCCATGGCCGAGTCCAAACTCCGTCCGAATCTCGTTACCGTAAAGTGCAACATAAAAGGTCTGGCCATAACTCGAGAGCAAGGTCAGGAGAAACCCGAACCCTATAAAACGAAGATTTGCGCGTAGGAAGGCGAAGTAGCTCATACGGCAGGCACGTAATCAGTCATACTCGCGCCATAGCACGTCCATGTCTGCGCGTCGCCTCCATTGCGGATAATGATATAAACCGCCCAATCAAAAACCGTCGGCGCGTGGTCGCCGACCACGACAAAGGAAAGGATTCTGATATGTCCAAACGAATCGGCCTGATCGGCCTGGGAATCATGGGGTCCGCCATCTCGGGTAACTTTCTAAAATCTGGCTACAGCGTTACCGGCTTCGATCTCGATACCGCTCGCTGCGATGAGCTCGCCGACAAGGGCGGCACGGCAGCCGGATCGCCGGCCGAGGTGGTGCAGGTATCCGATATTGTAATCACCTCCCTGCCCTCAACCGCCGCCCTAGACGCGGTTTGCACCGGTGAGAAGGGCATAATTACAGCTGGCAACGCAGACGTCATCGTCATGGAGTGTTCGACTTTCCCGATCGAGGACAAGCAGCGCAACCACAACGCGCTGGCTGAAGCCGGTGTCAAAATGCTCGACGCGCCGCTGTCGGGCACCGGCGCTCAGGCGCGTGAGAAGGACCTAGCGGTCTATCTCAGCGGCGACGAGGACGCGGCGGATGTCTGCGCAGAGATCATCGAGGGTTTCGCCCGCGCGCATTACTATGTCGGACCGTTCGGCAATGGCAGCAAGATGAAGTATGTCGCCAACCATCTCGTCGCGATCCACAACATCGCTGCCGCCGAGGCGATGGTCATGGGCATGAAGGGTGGACTCGACGCCCAGGTGATCTATGACGTAATCAGCGACAGCGCCGGTACATCGCGCATGTTCGAGGTCCGCGGCCCTATGATGGTCGCCAACAATTACTCGGACGCGACGATGAAAATCTCGGTCTGGCAGAAGGACATGGCGGTCATCGGCGCCTTCGCCAAGAGCGTCGAATGCCCCACCCCACTATTCACGACCTGCTCCGACATCTATGTCGCCGGTATGGCGCATGGGCGGGAGAACGAGGACACAGCCGCCGTCTGCGCAATTCTCGGCGAGGCCGCCCGCCTCGAGCGCTAGACGTTCGTGATCGGGGTCGAGCACTATGCTCGACCCGCACTCGCTATATGCGCTCTATCACCCACTCGATGTGCAGATCAACACCAGCATCCCGGATCAAGTTGCTGACCGGGCACCGCTGCTCGACATTCGCTTTCAGCATGTCGATCCGCTCGGGCGTCTCATTGGTGCGGAAGATTTTCTTAACCGTGACCTTCTCAAAATAGGGACGCACCCCCTTCACCCCGCGGGCGCCGCGCACGTCGATTTCGGCGTCACAGGCATATTCCACATCGCCATACTCGAACGCCATAATGTGCGCGACCTGATGAGTAATGGCCGCATCACAACCGCACAGTCCACCCATCACAGATTCGACCGGCGTCGGCCCCATGTTGGTGCCCCCACGCTCGGTCGGCTCGTCAATTACGAAACCCGGAGTGTCGCGCACGGACACCACGGTGCGAGCGCCGCCGGCGGGGCTTTCGCAAACTACGTTGCGGTAGCCGATGACCTTCTTCTTCGGATCGACGGTTGGTTCAAGAAGTTGGCTGTCGTCCATCTTTAACTCCATTCTGAAGTTCGGGTACCACCCGCATCGCTGGTTGTTATGGCATAATACTGCCTCATCGCGCTGATACTACAAAGGCAGTCGAACCAACTCATGACCTACACCGAACTAATGCTCGACGTGCACGACAAAGTTGCAACACTCACATTCAACCGGCCCGCGGCCATGAACGCCCTAGGCGGTGCGCTTCGCGACGAGTTCGCCGACGCCGTGGCAGAACTCTCGGGGCGGGCCGGTGCGGACATCTCGGCGATCGTCCTGACTGGTGCCGGACGCGCCTTCTGCGCCGGCGGAGATCTGCGCGTGCTGCAAGAGATGTCGGCAAAGGGTCCCGAGGCCATGCGCGCGCGCATGCAGGAATCTCATTTCACGCTCAACAGCTGGCTCGACCTGCCGGTCCCAACCATCGCGGCGGTCAATGGCGCAGCCGCCGGCGCCGGCTTCTCACTCGCCATCGCCAGCGACTTGGTGTTCGCCACCAACACCGCGCGCTTCATAATGTCTTTCGGTCGTATCGGGCTCGTGCCCGACTGGGGCGCCATGTACATCCTGCCTCGACTGGTTGGCCTGCAGCGTGCAAAGGAACTCGTCCTGACCGCACGCGACATCGGCGCGGAGGAGGCCCGCGACCTAGGGCTTGTGCTCGAAATCGTCGATGTCGACCGACTGCTGGACCACGCACAGGAATTCGCAGCAAAGTTCGCCAATGCCTCGCCTATCGCGGTCGGAATCGCCAAGCGGGTGATGGGGTCCGCATTCGAGACGGATCGCGCCACCGCGCTGGCCGCCGAGACGGACGCCCAGGTCGAAGCCAATGCCAGCGACTATCATCGCGCAGCGGTCAGACGTTTCCTCGCCAAGGAGCCTCCTCTCTTTAATTGGGACTAGGCCTTACGGCTTTCGCGCGACGATGTGAAATACATGCCAGTGCTTCGCCGCGCCGCGCGGCGTGACTGAGTCAGTCTCTTCCTCATTGAGCAGTTCGACCTTGAGGCCTGCCAGTAACTCCTCAACCTCGGTCCGGGTATGAAACGTCATGCCGTCGCGACCAGCCCAGCTGTCGCGATCTCCATAGAGCTGTCCTGCGAAGCGGCCGCCAGGCACAAGCGAGCCACGGATACGCTGCCAGACGCTGTCGAAGTCCGACGGAACGCAAAGCGGTAGCGCGAAGCTGCTGTTCACAAATGCACATTCAGGCCAGATCGCATCCCCTAAGCGAGAGACCATCCCCGACAGACCGGCCCCCACCGGAAGGTCGGTACGGGACCGAATGGCCGCAATGGCGTTCGGCTCGGCATCAATGGCGAGAACCCGCCAGCCGCGGCGAAGAATTTCGACGGTGTCTCGTCCGCCACCGGAGCCAAGGTCAACTGCAAAACGCTCAAGATCAGTCGTAAGGTTATCGAACAGGTCGAGCGCGAACACCAATGTCTGACGCGGCGGTCGTCCGGCGGTCTTTGCGTAGTAGGCGATCCAGTCGCGGTTTTTGGAGTGCGTGCTCACCCTACCAGTCTGATCTCGCCGAGATTGACGCTCTCGCCGAGGGTCACCTCGCGCCGTACGCTATCGGACACACCCGAAACTTCCACTACATAACTCCCACTCTCTGGATCGAGCCGATCGAACCTGAAGTCGCCATATCCGTCGGTCTCAGTTTGCGCCACCGTCTGCCCCTCCCTAAGCAGACGCACCTCCGTTCCCTCGACACAATCGACGATCCCTTCCCGTTCGGCCGAGACCGTGCCGCCGATAAAACATTGGGCATAGCGCCAAAGATTCTTGTAGTGCACCCGCGGTCGGGTGTTTATTTCCGAACGGAGCGGCTCGAGCGCCTCGTCCTCCGAGACCTTCGCCATCGTTGCATCGTCGACCTTGAGAGAACGCAGCGCCCCTGTCGGACAGACATCCACGCAGCGCGGCTCGGACCAGCCAGCATCAATCAGATGCGCGTCGAAGGTCCAGTGCTGCGGAATCTCCAGCTCTTCATTCCAGAAAATCACACCATAGGGGCAAGCATCGACAATCTGCCTTTGACCCTTGGACTTATCGGGATCTATCACGATGATCCCATCCGGTCGCTTCGTAATCGCGTCGTCACTGGCCGCAGCCATGCAGGGTGCATTATCACAATGCTGGCACATGGTCGGAAGGTAGGCCACATCCGTCATGGTGCCCTGCCCGCGTTCGCGGCGCTTAATGTCAATCCAGCGATGTCCGTGCTTGGGCATTTCTGCCACATATCCGGGGAAACTATTTCCAACATGCTCGTCCTGCACCGCCAGAGTGCAATTGTTGCAGTTTGTGCAGTTGGCTACGTCAACGATCAGGTTCCATTTTTGTTGAGTCATGCTTTTTCCCCTGCACTGACGGGCTCGACCCTTTCGTATTCGACGACCCCGTCCCAGAGTGCAATCTCTACCATAGCCGTAGAATTTGCCATTGAGTGGGAGTTCTTCACCTGTGAACGACTCGGCGAGAGAAGGTTGAGGCAGCCGCCCCGATCAACTGAATGCCCAGGCTCGCCCATGGGTTCGTATACGGCGGCCGATTCATAGCCGTGGGCTACGCCGGGCTGGAGGCGTTCGGTCACAAGCGCCGCACACAAGACCGCACCGCGATCGTTGAATACTTTCACCAGATCGTGCGTCTTAATTCCCCTGTCCGCGGCGTCAGATGAGTTGACACGAAGCACCCAATAGTAATGGCCTTCAATAAGTATCCGGTGATCTGGGATGTCGTTCAAAAAACTATCCTTTCCATCGCCATGACTATGGAAGCTGAAACGCGAGTGTGGTGTAAGCAGTTGCAACGGGTAACGGTCGCCAAGCCTATTGACCTTCGGTCCTTCCCAGGCGGAAGTGTATTTTGAGATTGGTGGGCGCTCGGGGTCGTCCGGCGCGAAGCGTTTCAGGCTCGAACTCTCGAACTCGAACAGGCCGGACTGGGTCTGTAAGCCCTCAAGGAATTGTTCTGTATAGTCGCCGGGGAGCGGCATAGCCTCGGGGAGGTTCTTTTTCTCTCCGTCTGCAAACCAGCGATATGCCGTCGGCGCGCGCAGCTGAGGGGCTTCGGGCGGCACCACGAAGTAGCCGCGCTCAATGAACTTTCTCCACGAGATATGTCGCGGCAGGTCGGAGGCATCGAACATGCGCTTAACCCAATCAATATCGCGCATGCCCTCCGAGTAGTAGGCGCCGAGTCCAAGTCGACAGGCTATCCGACAGAAGATTTCATAGTCGGACTTTGACTCACCAATTGGCTCGATGCATTTGGCTTGGAAGGCGATAATCCGGTTGTTGATCTGGGAATGGAAATGCGCGCCATAGCCGCCAGCATTTGCCCATTCGCCGATGTCATAGCGCTCCATGCTGGTGCACGCCGGCAGAATCACATCGGCAAAGCGCGTATCACCTTCCTCCCAGATAGCTTGGCTGACGACGAATTCCAAGTTCGGTGAGCGGTACATCTCTACATATCGATTGGAATCGCTCAGCGTCCCTAGGATCGCTGAGCCGTATCGATAGAGCATACGCACCGGCGAATGGCCCTGTTTCGGGTAGCTAATCTTAGTGAACTGCCCCTCCATAGACAGTGCATCCCAGAGGAAACCCTCAGCATGGCCGTCGATGATGGCATCAGGAAGGCGCAGGCGGGGAATCTTCTGGGTTGATGGGTTCATCGTCGGCAGTTGCGGCATGCGCTGATAAAGCGCGGCGGCCATAGCGGTATTGTGGAGGTCGCCGGAAATTCCGCCCTCGGCATAACCCGGAAAATAGAAACTAAAATCTAGCGGCACCCCGAGCTGTAAATTGCTGACATTGATGCCCGGCTTTCCAAGCCCCTGCATACCCATCAGGCAGACGAGCATCCGGGTCCACTGGGTACCGGTCGCATTGCGCGCGGCGCCACCAAAGGCGTTACCCATGCTGCCTGCCGCAAGGTAAGTCCGCTTGGAACCCCATTTCCGTGCAAGCGCACGGACATCCTTCGCAGGCACGCCGGTCTCGGCCTCCTGCCATTCGGGGCTCCTTACGATTCCATCGTCACCGCCCATGATGTAATCACGCCAGCCCTCAAAGCCCTTAGTCCGGGTTGCAACATATTCCTTGTCGTAGAGACCCTCGGTGATCCAGACATAAGCAATGGCAAGCGCGAGCGCGGGAGAGGTAGTCGGCTTGGGTGCAATCCATTTACCGCCCAGAAACTGGGCTGTGTCATTGTAATAAGGGTCGATGTGGACGATATCGATATCGATGTCGCGCAGCCACTGGCGCCGAATTGTGCCCTCCTGGCCGCCATAAACCCCGCTGGTCGCCTCGGGGTTGGATGACCAGAAGACGATCATCTCCGCATTCTCGAGGCAGTCCTCGATAGTGCCGAAGGGTTCGCCGCCGCCGACCCGAAGGCTGCCGCCCCAATGATGCAGAGCACCCCAATACCATCCCTCCCAGCTATCGGGATTATGGTGCACCTCGGTGGTGCCGATGGCATTCATGAAGCGCAACTTGGCGCTCAGGTAGTAACCGATGTTACCCCAATTGTGGTGCGAGCCATTACTCGAGGCGATGGCACCGGTGCCATACTCGCGCTTCATACGCTTGATCTCGTCTGCGACAATGTCCAGCGCCTCGTCCCAGCTAATCGGTTCATAACCCGAGACACCACGATTCTGGATATTGCGCTCACCATCGGGGTCAAAGTCGACCCGCTTCATTGGTTGGCGCAAGCGGTTCGGCGCGTTGACCATCGCCTTCCAGTTAATGGCATGAGGCGACAGCATACCCTTGCGCGGCGGGGTAAATTTCTTCCCCCGTGCCTTGATCGTCCAAGTGTCCGGGTCGTCGGAATCGAAGGCCAACGGAGTAGTCCGGAGGATTTTGCCGTCCCGGACATAAACGAACAACGGCCCACCATTGGTCATGGTGCAGAAGCGAGTGGTGTCGTCCTTCAACTCACGGCCTATCCGCCAACCAGCCGAAAGTGCTGCCATAACGGTCTGGGCAAACCAAACCCCGTCTTCATCCGGCCCCTCCATTCGCACTAGAAAATTCTTCAGCGCATCAATCTGTTCGAGCTGGTCGATCGGCGGCATAAGCAGGCGCGCACCGATCGCCGCGGTCTTGAACACCAGCGACACGGTGGGTGCAGGATGCAGTCCGGCACTCGAGTGTAAACGGCCGTTCTCGAAGATCAGGTAACGCCCGGCGCTACCGTCCTCGCTTCGAATCTGCACGACGATGTTCCGCTCGTGCAGCCGGGCTCGGAAGGCTGGATAGCGCCACGCTGAGATTCGGAATAACCAGAACAGGCCCCAAAGGATGATCTTGAACTTCATGCGTCGTCCCCTGCTCCTCCATAAGCCGATTACTCGGCCGTATAGCCACCGTCGATATATAGCGTGTGGCCGGTGACGTAATCCGATGCGGGCGAAAGCAAATAGATCAATCCGCCCACCAAGTCGTCTGTCTCCGACAAGCGCCCCAAAGGCACTCGCTCGAGCATTGCCTCTCGGGTGGCCTTGCCCGGATCCTCATTCGAGAACATCCATTCGGACAGGGGCGAGCGAAACACCGTGGGTCCAATCGCATTGATATTGGTATTTTTTCTACCCCACTCACAAGCCAACGCACGGACCATTCCGTCAAGCCCGGACTTAGACGCACAATAACCGGTATATCCCGTCGGCAGTCCGTGTCGCCCGCGCGTCGACGACACCACAACCACCTTGAAGCGCCCCCGTTCGGCCGGCTGCTTTGCGAACTGCCGCCCCGCCGCCTGGCAGGCCAGCCAGTAACCATCTAGATTTGCAAACATAACGTTGCGCCAGCGCTCGTATGATTGCTCCTCAATATAGCCGACCTCGTTCATGCCGGTAGCTACAAACATTAGGTCGAGCGCGCCGTGCGCCTCGACCGCCGCAGATACGAGCGCATCGGCATTCGCCTCGGAATCCGGCAAGCCCACGGTGGTCGCGACATTTGGGTTAGTCGCGCAAAGATCGTCGGCCAGTGCGGCAACCTTGTCCGAATCCTTGTCCGCAATCGTAATCAAACAACCCATCTGCGAAAGCGCCCGCGCTGCCGCGCCCCCAAATGATCCAGTCGCGCCAATGACCAGCGCCGATTTACCCGAAATATCGAACATGGAAAGAGGTGAATTCTGAGCCAAGATTGATCTCCGATTTAGCTGTTACCAATTTCTGGCGATCAGACTAGCCGTTTTTTGACGCAGCAAACCAGCGGCCTATGGGCAAACAGATTCTGCTCGTGCACCTTGAACATCGGCACGGATTGTCTCACCAGTATGAACCGATACTCCGGTCCGACCTATGGCGCAAACACAACAGCAGAGGGTTGGGACTGCTCCTGAACGGGTCGTTTGTTGGGCAATGCAGCGACGCCCTGGAGATCATCAGCACCAAGGGATTGACTAGCACTATGGATGCAGAGCTATCGAGGGACAGGATTGTGCAGCGCGTCTGCACCGCGATGCAGCGGTTCGAGCATTTGATCGCGCCAGCGCCGAAGAGTCGCTATTGTGATTCTGAACTCTAAAATTGTAGGTATTTAATGCGAATCTCCGAAACCGACCCTAGCGGCCTCTCGCCCGAGCAGAAGAAAATCTACGACCGCATCACAGCCGGACCACGCGGCCAGGTGCGTGGCCCCTATCACGCCTATCTTTTGCATCCTGGCGTATGCGAGGGGGTCGAGAGAATGGGACATTTCCTGCGCTTCGCCGCAACCCTGTCGGGCAATCTGCGCGAATTGGCCATACTGACGGTTGGGCGCCACTGGAAGGCTGAATTCGAATGGTTTGCCCACGCGCCGATTGCCATCCGCGAGGGGCTCGCGGAAGACACCATCGAGGCGATCCGCGTCGGCACAGCACCCACATTTTCAAATGACGAAGAAGCCGCCGTCCACGGCTTCGTATGCTCGCTTCTCGAAACCGGCCGTATAAACGACGACGTCTATTCCGACATGAAGTCACGCTTAGGCGAAGACGGGATTGTCGAACTAATAGGAATTGTTGGGCACTACACTGGCGTAGCGATGACACTGAACAGTTTCGAAATCGTCCCGCCCGAGGGCGAACGACCGGAATTTTCGTAAGCACTTTCAAACATCTCTAGAAAATCTCAAACAGGCCCGCTACGCCCATACCACCGCCGACACACATCGTCACAACGGTATACTTAGCGCCGCGGCGACGCCCTTCAATTAGAGCATGTCCGGCCATCCGATTGCCGCTCATACCATAGGGATGACCGATTGAAATCGAGCCGCCATCAACATTGTATTTCTCGGGATCGATGCCCAACGTGTCGCGGCAGTAGAGTGCCTGCACGGCGAAAGCCTCGTTGAGCTCCCACAGGTCGATGTCGTCGACGGAGAGCCCGTTACGCTCTAACAGGCGTGGAACAGCGAAGACCGGACCGATTCCCATCTCGTCGGGCTCGCAGCCGGACACGGCCAAGCCGAGATACCGTCCGAGCGGCTCTAGGCCGTGCCGCTCGGCGACTTTCTCGTCCATAACCACACAGGCGCTGGCTCCATCCGAAAGCTGGCTGGCGTTTCCCGGTGTCACCGATCCCTCTTCCCGCACCGCATCCAAGCCGGCTAGGCTCTCGGCATTGGTCGCAGGTCGATTGCACTCATCACGATTGAGGGTAACCGCCTGCTCGCTTACCTCGCCGGTTTCGCGGTCTTTCACCAGCATGGTTGTCTCAACGGGTATAATCTCATCGTCGAAGCGGCCAGCCTGCTGGGCGGCGGCGGTGCGCATCTGGCTGGAAAGCGCATAGTCGTCCTGGCGCTTGCGGCTTACATCATAACGGTTCGCCACCGTCTCGGCAGTGTCGAGCATAACCATGTAGATTTCGGGTTTCACTTGCCACACATGGGGATCCTTTACCCGCATATCGGCCTGATGTTCCGGTGGCAAAGCGCTGATAGATTCGATACCCCCCGCCACGGCCACAGGCACCTGGTCCAAGACTACGCGGTTTGCAGCCATAGCAATTGATTGCAGTCCTGAGGAGCAGAACCGATTGATAGTAGCCGCCCCGGCAGAGGTGGGTACACCAGCCCAAAGGGCTGCATGCCGGGCGACGTTCTGGCCAGTCGCACCCTCCGGCATCGCGCAGCCCATTAGCACGTCCTCGACCATATCCGTCGCTATACCTGCTCGCTCGACGGCGTGCTTGATCGCAGTACCACCTAGCTTTGTGGGTGTGGTGTTGTTGAGAGACCCGCGATATGCCTTGCCGATAGGTGTGCGAGCGGTGGATACGATAACGGCAGTGGTCATGTTTTTCTCCAATGAGCGCAGGCCTAGACATGGCCGAAACGCCAGCGTTCTATTGTTAGGTTGCACCCGTCGGGGTCACGCGACAAAGGTTCGTCCGCGAGGAAAACATCCGCAAAGGCGCGCTCGGCCACGTCGATAACATAGAGTGCACCAATCAAGTGGAAGTGCGTATCGTCCATTAAAGCGCCGGCTAGAACAATCTGGAACGAGTAATCAGTGAGGAAGCCTGACACTTTACTCGTGCCGGCTTCGAGCGCCTGCGGCTCCGTTCGGGCGATCACGATGAACTGGGACCACCCGTCAGTCTGATCATAGGCTCGCTGCCGTATATCGGTCCATGGATGCAGGGGCTCAATATCGATCCGCTCGAAAATCTCGGCCGCCGTATATGGATCAGTATCGATGTAGTTTTGCGCCGCATCGCGCGTAGGAAAATCCACCACCCGAAAGCTGCCATTGGCATTAGAGCCATCATTCGAAATCATCGGGCCCGAATACCAAGTTTCGGCCTTGAACTTATCGAGATGCTCAATGTGCCTAGCGATCGTCGCCTCACGACGTTCGGCCATATTTGGCCAAGACACACATTTAATCATCCATTCCATGGCGCAACGCCCTAGCCAGCCTGCGGCAAGGCTTCGGCCAGCCGGGGCGCCACCCTCGATACGTACCGGTCACACCCCGGAGAGCCGACCAAGAGCATGCCAATCGGCATATCGCCCGCACCAAAGCCTGAAGGCATAGACACGACTGGCCCACCAATCGCAGTCCAAGGTGCGATATAACGTCGGTCTCCGGTCCATTCCAGTCCTGCCGGCGCGGTCTCAGGCACTGCGGGCCACAACACCAGATCAGCCGGCCGGAGAACGTCAAGCAGCGCAACGCGCATGGCATCAATTCTGCGGCGTTCGGCCTGATAAATGTCATCATCAATCTCGTTGCCGTCGATTACCGCCTGACGCAGTACCGCACCCACCTGGTTTTCCGGAACCTCTAGAAGCCCTGCATGAACCCGCGCGAGTTCATAAACCGTCGTATGGCCCTGCAGTTCATTCAGATCCTCAAGCGAGATTGGCGAATCCATCTCCACCACCTCATGCCCTGCTTCACGCAGCCGGTCGGCCACATCATCGCGCGCGGCAATAATTTCGTTGGCAGCCTCACCCAAGAACGGATCATTAATCACCACCACACGAACCTGTTCCTCAAGACCGTTCCCAGTTTGGCCATGAGGCGGTCGTACCGCGTCAAACACGTAGCAGGCGTCCGCGACCGACCAGCCATAAACACCCGGAGTGTCATAGAGCGGCGCCAGAGGCGCAATGCCATACGTTGCCATGCTGCGCGTCGACGGCTTAAACGCCGAAATTCCGCAATAGGCTGCGGGCCGGTTCACCGATGCAACGGTCTGTGTGCCAATAGCCGCCGGCACCATACCCGCGCCAACTGCCGCACCCGAACCACTACTCGAACCGCCCGGCGTATGGTCGATATTGTGCGGATTGCGCGCCGGGGAAGGATCGTAATAGGCAAACTCGGTGGTGTGGGTCTTACCGATGATAATCGCCCCAGCGGTGCGCAGCGCAGTCACAATCTCCGCGTCCGCTGTTGCCAACGGGGCGTCCGCACGGGTTCGACTGTTGCAACGCGTCGGCCAACCCGCAACGTCGCATATATCCTTAATCGCGACCGGTACGCCGTGAAGCGGGCCGCGCAGCATCCCATCATTGGCCTCACGATTCATCTCGGCCGCCGTCGCCAACGCCCCCGCAGAATCGACCAACACCCAGGCATTCACGTGCGCGTCCACATCTGCAATACGGTCCAGACAGGCCTGTACAACATCCATCGGCGAGCGGATGCCAGCCCGAATATCTGCGGCGATATCCATCACTCGGCCCGGCGACGCTGCATATGAAACCTGCTCGGTCATGCTGGGAAACCTCCAATATCAAACCACAAAGGAATCCTAGCATATACTGCCATGTACAGGCTGAATCCGAATCTCTCTGCCTAGGGTCCGGCTAGTTATCCTCTGCGAAAAGGATGCCGCGCGCATGGAGATCGTCAATTGAATCCTGGTCTATATGCAGCAACCTGCCGAGAATCTCTCGCGCCGAACTTCCTAAAGGAGCTATCCAGTCGCGCGCGCCGACCGGCGCGTCCTCTATCGCGAAGGGCGGATTAGGAACCCGGAAGTAACCGGCGGCGTCAGCTACTGTTGTGAATGCCTTGCGATGAACGAGCTGCGGGTCGTCGAAAAGTTCTTGCACCTCGCGATAACGCGCGCACGGCACCTTACCGGCCATCAGGATGCGCTCGCAGTCCGCAGCCGTTCGTGTCTTGGTCCAGCCCTCGACCAGCGCCATGAGATCAGCATAGTTCCGGTTTCGGTCGGAGTGGGTAACGAAGCGGGGATCCTCGATCCATTCAGAATGACCCATCGTCCGGGCCATATTCTCGAACGTTAGCTGTCCGCCCGGCGCGACCATGACGAAGCTGTCTCTAGCCTGCACCGGCCGATAGGTTCCACGCGGCACATCCAAGGGATTCTGAGCCAGCTGAATCTCGTAGACTAGAAGCCAGATCACACTTTCCATAAGCGACACATCGATATAGCGTCCGATACCAGCGCGTTCCCGAGCGAATAGAGCTGCGCTGATCGCTCCGAATGCTTGCACCGCCGCCATTACATCGGCCAAAAAAACGCTGACCGTGCCGGGGCGTGTCATCTCGGGCTGCTGCTCAAGCATGGCCATCTCATACCCGGACGCGGCCTGGACGACAGGGGCATATGCTGGATTATGGGCCGACGGCCCAGTCTGGCCGAACCCGGAGATTGCGCAATAGATTATGTCCGACCGCACGGCCCGGATCGCGTCGTGATCAAGCCCGAGGCGTGACATGACACCGGGCCTCGCATTCTCGACTACAACGTCGCAGTGCCGGGCCAAATCGAGCGCAATATTGCGGCCTTCTGGCGTCTTTAGATCAACGGCCAGGCTGTGTTTGCCACAATTAAGATGGCCATAGACCGCGCTCTCGCCATCGCGTACCGGCACCGCCCGGCGGTTCTGTTCACCGCCTGGCGCCTCAATCTTGATGATTTCCGCACCCAAATCGGCGAGCTGACGCGTACAATATGGCCCAGCCATCATGGTGGTGAAATCAAGCACCCGGATACCGTCAAGCAGTCCCGTCATTAGGTTAGATATTTTCTACACAGGCACGCCATCTACTTTAGAAGCTCCCGCGCGATCAGCATGCGCTGGATCTGGTTTGTGCCCTCGAAGATCTGGGTGACCTTGGCGTCTCGCATCATACGTTCGACCGGAAACTCCTTCATATAGCCATAGCCGCCCAGAATCTGAACCGCGTCGGTACTCACCTTCATAGCGGCATCGCTACACAACGTCTTTACCATTGCCGAAAGCTGCCCATAGTTGTCCATCTCGCTCCGGTCGTAACGAGCCGTCACCTCGTAGAGCAGAGCGCGAGCCGCCTCAGTCTGCATGGCCATATCGGCCATCATGAATTGTAGCCCCTGGAACTCTGAGATCGGCTTACCAAATTGTTCACGCTCCTTAGCAAAAGTGACAGCCGAGTCTAGCGCACCCTGGGCGATTCCAATGGCCGATGCCGACATCGCCGGGCGGTTGAACTCCATGCACTTCATGGCGATCGTAAAACCCTCACCATCGCCCCCAACCATCGCGTCAGCGGGCACTCGGACACCCTCGAAGAAGAAATCACAATTCGGTGTGGCCCCATTGTAGCCCATTTTCGCGTTCTTCGAACCTCGGGTAACGCCCGGTAGCGACGTATCGATGATGAACGCCGATCCCCCCTTGGCCAAGC
>PBMH01000020.1 GCA_002722515.1 Alphaproteobacteria bacterium
CGGCCTCATGTATGACACCGGTGACATGCGCGATGGCCGGGGCGGCGAAGAGGCTTGCAGCGGAAACAATGACCGCAGTGAGAAACTTCTGCATTTTGATCATCCTGTAGATTTCTTATGAGGCGACAGCCGAGGGGGTTCTGGATATTACTAGATGTATCCTCGAAACCGCCCGCCGTCAAAACGAAGTCGGCGACATCCTTTAGTCCCTGGCTCGACTTGAGGTTGGTGAACAGGAACGGGTGGTCGACACGCATCTTACGTGAATCCCTTTGCATCAAATCCAAGTTGGAACCCACAACGGTAGCTGGATTACTCTTATTGATAACCAGCATGTCCGCGAGGACTAGGAACAGCTACGACTCATGACCGGGATCCACACTTCGGACCGCTCAGGCAGGCGAATCCAGTCATGTGGTTCTCCTCTGCGCCGAGGTGTGGAAACATATCACTCCCCTAGGGCAAGTAGGTGATCCCGATGCGTACTATCGAATGGAGCTAAGCATATGCACACTCTCACCGGTCGCTGCCACTGCGGAAACATCAGCGTGACCTTCGAGACCAACCTCGATCCGGCCAATATGGAGCCGCGAGCCTGTCAATGCTCCTTCTGCCGTATGCACTCGACAGCCGCCGTCTCAGACCCGGACGGCCACCTCACATTCACGGCTGTCGATCCGAAGCAACTCAACCGCTACACCTTTGGCCTCAATAGCACGGAGTTTTTGATCTGCCGCACCTGTGGCGTCTACGTGGGTGCCTTTATGCCGGACGGCGATCAGGCGTTCGCTAATGTGATGGCCGGGATACTCGGTGAGCGCGATAGGATCACCCGTACCCCGGTTAGGGTCGAACGAGAGCGAGAAAACCTTCAAGACCGGCGGACACGCCGCCGGGCCATGTGGACCCCGGCAACACTGGGTCAGACGTTATCGTAGCTCCGTCGGTTCGCACACCACGGAGATGCAATCCACCTTCGTCAACCACTCCGCGCTGCCGCTAGGATCTTCTGCGCCGCCACTACAACCGGATTGTCGATCATCTCGCCATCCACGGTCGCGATCCCGCCATTTGCAGCCTCCGACGCGGCTACGATTCTTCGAGCGCGGGAAACCTCATCCGCGCCGGGAGTATAGACCGAATGAATCACACCTACCTGACGCGGATGTATAAGAATCTTTCCATCAAAACCCATACTGCGTGCCAGTTCCGCATCCCCGCGTAGTCCATCATCATCCATGAAGTCCGGCCAGATACCATCGATCGCAGCAATCCCCACCTGCCCGGCAGCAGCAGCAATGCGCCCCCTCCCATAGGCCAGTGCAGCGGCACTCATGTCAGCTCCTAATTCCGCGGTATAGTCGGCAGACCCGAAGCCAATAGCGACATTGCGTAGTGTCGAACCGGCAATCTCGACCGCTCGGTCTAAGCCTTCCGCGGATTCGATCACGGGTATCAGATCAACGTCTTTTTCTGCAGTAGATAAAAATCCATCGAGCCAGCGCATCTCATCGCCGCTCGACGCCTTAGGGATGAACAGAGCGTCCGGCGCCGCCGCACTCGATAGAAGCGCCAGCAGATCATGCAGCCCAAGCTCAATACGGGGGCTATTGATGCGCAATACCCAGCGCGGCCCAGACGGCAATGAACCGGCGAGAAAATCAAGAGCCGTGTTACGCGCCTCATCCTTATCATCGGGCGCAACTGCATCCTCCAAGTCGATGCAGACCATATCCGGACCCGCTGCAGCCGCCTTCTCGAAACGGTCCGAACGGGTTGCAGGAACGAACAAAAGACTTCGCCAAAGAGGTTTCATCGCGCTTTTCCAGTGGGTTCGGTTAATCTAGGAATAGATTCAGCCCCTAGCATCAAATTGGAACCCATCGTTGTCAATTCAGACAATCCCACTATCGTGACAAACCAACTCACCTCCAGACGCTCCCACCCCCGGTCCGACCAACCCATTCCATGAACGACAAAATTCATAGCACCCGAGCCCTCTGGTTCGTCCTGTTCCTCATGACCCTTGTCCAAGTTCTGGCAACCTTCGCAGCCTTGACCCTCGCCGCGATTGCTCCTGCGGTCGCCGTGGATATAGAGATTCAGGTGGAGTTTATCGGCTTCCAAGTAGCGCTCATCTATGCCGGCGCGTCGGCCATCTCAGCCTTATCGGACTTCCTGCTGCGGCGCTGGGGGCCGACCCGGATAAGCCAGATCAGCCTCGGCCTATGCGGCGGCGGCATTGCGCTCTCGGCTGTGCCGTCCATCCCAGTTATGGCGGTGGGTGCACTTATTTTGGGCTGCGGTTACGGCATGACGAACCCCTCAGCCACCCAGATCTTGATGCAGCTGACCCCAAATAGAGTGCGAAACTTGGTCTTCTCGGTTAAACAGACCGGCGTTCCGATCGGTGGCATGGCGGCGGGCCTAGTCGCGCCTGGCGCAGCCGAGGCCTTCGGGTGGCAGGCCGCACCACTAATCGTTGCGGCGAGCTGCGTGATCCTGATTTTCACCTTGCAGCGTTGGCGTAATCTCTGGGATACCAATCGTGACCCCACGGCCCGGCTTGACGCCAGTGCCTTTGCCGCACTCGCCATGGTCTGGCAAGTACCGACGCTCCGCTGGCTGAGCATCGGTGGGTTCACCTACGCATTCACTCAGCTCTCGATATCCACTTTCGCCGTAACAATCCTGGTGATCGAAGCACAATTCTCGCTGGTGGCCGCGGGAGCCGTTCTTGCGGCGACACAGGCCGCCGGCATTATCGGTCGTGTGATCTGGGGCCTGATCGCAGACCGCTGGAGCATCGGCGACAGGTTGCTGATCATTATTGGCATGATGAATCTTGCAGGTGCATTCGCTATGATCTGGGTTGGCCCCGAATGGCCCGTCTGGACAATCTACCTCTTGTTTGTCGCCTTCGCCGCGAGTGCACTGGGCTGGACCGGGATTTTCATCAGCTCCACAGTGGGCCATGCACCTCGGGAGCAGTCGGGTGCGGTGGCCGGCGGCATCGGCGTGCCGGTCTATGCCGGTGTAATCTTCGGGGCGGCGGTCTTATCCGCTTTGGCGGAGACGATGGGAAGCGTCTCAAACACCTACGCGGTAGTCATGGCCGTGGTCGCCTTCGGTCTTGTCGCGTTCACGATAGCTAGCCGCAGCGTACGCTAGCGCAGAGAAAACCCACTATAACCGCCGTCCGCTACCATATCGCACTTCTTCGCGTAGGCTGGAAATCCGCCGGCATAGGGCAGAATTACCCTGGGTTTTCCGGGAATGTTCGATCCGAAATACCAGGATTGGCAGGTAGCGCGCAGGGTCTTATCTCCTATATCGTTGACGTGATTCACCCAGTCCGTTTCTGCAGTCACCTCCGCTTCGATCCTCCCCAACTCATGCTTACGCATGTGTTCGATGCACCCTGAAATCCACTCTACATGCTGCTCAATCGATGGGATCATGTTGGTGAGCACCGATGGGCTGCCAGGCCCGGTAATCGTAAACATATTCGGGAATCCGGAAATGCTAAGACCAAGGTAGGTCTTCGGACCATCGGCCCATTTGTCCCGCAGGGTCAAGCCGTTGACGCCGCGGATGTCGATCCGCTTGAGCGCGCCGGTCACGGCATCGAACCCAGTCGCCAGAACAAGTACATCGACCGGGTAGAATTCGCCGTCGACCAAAACCCCCTCAGGCGTTATCCGGTCAATCTCAGTATCGCTGATATCGACCAAGGTCACATTGTCCCGGTTGTAGGTCTCGAAATAGTCGGTTCCGACGCAGAGGCGCTTGCACAGGAACAACTGCTTCGGTGCGAGTAATTCAGCCACCTCAGGATTCTTCACAATTGCACGAATCTTATTCCGAATGAATTCGGAAGCAGTCTCATTTGCCGCATCACTGGTCTGGAAATCCGCATAGGTAGCCATGATCGCGAGGCCACCCATGGCCCAGCGCACCTCGTATTCCCGGTTGCGCTCTTCCTCCGACACCGCCAGTGCCGATGGGCCAGCAACCGGAAAATAGTTTCCCGAGAAGCTCCGCTTCGCCTTTGCTCTCAACGCCGAATAGTTAGCTTTGATCTCTGCTACCTCGTCCGGCGCCATGGGCCGGTTATGGGCGGGCATGACGTAGTTAGCGGTTCGCTGAAACACGTGCAGGTGGCCTGCCTGCGCCGCAATCACGGGAATGGACTGCACACCTGACGACCCGGTCCCAATTACCGCCACCCGCTTTCCAGTAAAATCTGCACCCCCATCGGGCCAGTGAGCAGTGTGATAGGTCTCGCCCGCAAAATCATCGAGACCTTCGATCTCCGGATAGTTCACAGCAGACAGACAACCCGTCGCCATGATGCAGAAACTTGCGGTTAGGCGAGCGCCGTCGTCCGTCTCCACGGTCCAAAGGTTCGCGTCATCGTCCCAAGCGGTGGCCTCGACCCGAGTTTCGAATTGTATATCCGGCCAGAGCTCGAACCTATCCGCAACATGACGCGCATAGGCGGCCAAATCCTCCTGAGCCGGATAGCGTTCCGGCCAGTCCCATTCCTGCTGCAGCTCTTCTGAGAACTGGTATGAATAGAACATCGTCTCGGTGTCGACTCGCGCACCGGGATAGCGATTCCAGTACCAAGTTCCACCCACGCTAGTTCCGGTCTCAAAGACGCGGACCCGCATGCCCCGCGCGCGTAGGCGATACAACATGTACATTCCGGCAAAGCCTGCGCCCACCACGATCGCATCGAAATCAGGTTTTGTGTTGTTCATCGCCAAATGCTCAAGCCTTAATCATTTCGAGTGCAAGATCGAGATTCGACGGATCGGGCTTCAGCTCGCCAGCTTGAATAAGCTGGGTGATCTCGACGACCGCCGCATTTACCGGCGTAGGCTCACCACTCTTTGTACCCTCGGTCACAACCAGACCGTTGATAAGGTCAACCTCGCTGTAGCGGCCCTTGAGGTGATCTTGGAGCACGCAGTCCCGTGCAGCCGGACCGATATCGGCCGCCAGCTTGTCGAGCATCTTCTCGAGAAGCCGGTTGGTGTCCTTTACGTCTCCAGGTGTGAGGCCGAAGATTGGCTGGATCGTGTGCCCCAAGGTCTGACCAACGGCCAGAGCTTCGGTGCCGGCGCGCAGCGTAAATTCACGCATTCCCGGTACCTTCATCGCTTCATAAAGTGTCAAACCAAGCATCGCGAGAGGACCGAGACACATGGTGTTAACAACAAGCTTCATCCACTTGGCCGAGATAATCTCGTTGGTGGTTGAAACCTTACCCACATGCTGTAGAAGCTCTTCAATTTCCTCAACACGGCCCTCTGTGGCCTCATTGACGGCGCCGACGCCGAACCAGGTGTGCTCACGTGTGGTATTTCGTTGGATGACGCCGGGCGTGAAGATTTCCGACGACATCTCCATCACGCAGCCGAGCGTCCGCTCAGGGCCGATAATTTCCGCGATATCGTCCAACATCATCGCATTCTGGACCCCCACTAACAGACCATCTTCCTTCAAATAAGGCTTGATGAGCTCGCAGGCCCAGCGCGTGTCATAGGCCTTTACCATCACCAGCACGATATCGAACCTAAGATTCAACGTGCAGACGTCACACAGATGGTAGGCCGCCACCGGCACGTTGATCGTTTCGTCGGGAAAGTTGATCTCGAGACCATTGACGCGCATCGCCTCAACATGAGCAGGCCATTGATCTATCAGCGTGACATCCAAACCCGCATGCGCAAGCGCTGCCGCCGTGCCGCCACCATTTGCACCCGTCCCGACGACTGCGATCTTCTTGTTCATTCTTCCCCCGTATCCCGCGTTTCACCCCTAAGATCTTTATTTCTTCCTATCATTTAAGGAGGTCCAACGAAAATCCCCAGCCACCTTGTAGCAAAATCAGCGCAGAAAAGCCTCAAGGTGAACGCAACCATAAACAGCATGACCGATCACCTATCAGGCAGGCCCTGCGGCGGAACGGTAGAATTCTCAAAGGTCCTAGTCGGCGACACCATTGTTCGGGTCGTCGGCACCCCGATGATCAGCCAAAATGACTAGAGGTTGTCCCGCAACAGACGGTCAGGTGCCCGGCGCGTATTTTCCTGCAATCTGCGGCGTAAAACGGCCTTCATTGCCCTCCGTCGACGTATGCTCAAAACGGGTCACCCGGGCCCATGTTCGTTGCAGCTTGTCTTCAACGTTGATCGTTAGCCGACCGCAACCCTCGACCTCAAGTTCAACCCTGTCGCCGTCCTGGAACGGGTTCAGTCCGCGATGGTTAGTGCCGGTCGCGACGACATCGCCGACTTCGAGCGCGTGAATTGAACTCAAATACTCGATGATCCGCGGTATCTTATGGGCCATATCGTCCGTGTTGAAGTCCTGCATCAGGTCTCCGTTCACCCAAAGTTTCACATCAAGATTTTGGGGGTCGTCGAGTTCATCCGCGGTCACGAGCCAAGGACCCAAAGGCGCGAAGGTGTTCCGGTTCTTGGCCTCGAAGAATACGTTGAACGGGGTTGGCATATCGCGTGCTGAACCATCGATAAAATTGAAATATCCGAAGATATAATCCATCGCCTCGCTGGCCGGTACATTTTGGGCACGCTTCCCTATAACTAGTCCGAGTTCAGCCTCTCCCTCAAAGATCGAGGCGGGAATATCCGGCAGGACCATGGTGTCACCGTCACCAATCACCGTGCTTCCAGCCTTGGTGAAGGCATTGATTTGCGCGGGTGCCGGCAGGGTACCGTTCTCCATATAATTGACTGCCATGCAATCGATGTTACCCGGTCGCGGGAGCGGCGGGCGAATTCGCACATCCGCTAGCGGAATACCCGTGCTGTCAGCAGCAGCTGCCTCCAGACGCTCACGGTAGTCGTCGAACCGCGCGATTAGCCCATTGATCAGGTCATGCGGCCCGGTGTGCGGAATGTCGTGCACCTCTGCTGACACATCGACCACCTGATCGCCACGCAGGACGCCCATCCTGAAATCATCAAAATAGAGTATTTTCATCCTGCTTCCTCAATATTTCCGTTTATCACGAAGCCCTTTAGAGCCCCTTTTACTACTGCAACCTTCTACCAGACCCCACCTGAGTGATGCGAGCCCCTCATCCCCCATTCAACCATACCGCATAATGTGCTCCCGCGCCTGCCGAGGTGATCGGTTAGCCTCAAGGCTGAACCAAACCAGTTGTGGCTCCACCATGAGGACAGATACAAGATGAAAGCTTCCTACTTCGAACACCATGGCGGCCCCGAGGTCCTGATCTATGGTGACCAGCCTGATCCGGTGCCCAGCCCCGGCGAGGCTATCATCGACATCCATGCCGCCAGCGTTAATGCGGCAGATGCCAAAGTTCGGGCGGGCGGCGCTTATGGCGAGATTGAAACCTTTCCCTACATCCTCGGTCGTGATTTCTCGGGCGTGGTTGCCAGCCTAGGCGAGGGCGCAAGTGACTTCACCGTCGGCGATGAAGTGTTCGGCGTGTGCGAGGTTGGGCAAGAGGGCACCTACGCGGAGAAGATTGCCATGAACCAGGCACTCCTGTCGGTTAAACCAGACAGCCTGCCACATATCGACGCCGCCTGTCTGGCACTACCGGGACTGACAGCAATCATCTCGCTCGAGGAAACCCTCAAGCTCCAGCCGGGCGAGAGCATCCTCATTCAGGGCGGCGGCGGTGGGGTCGCCGGTTTTGCCATTGAACTCGCCAAACATATCGGCGCCCATGTGATCACAACCTGCAGCGCGCGAAACATCGACTATGTGCGCGGGCTCGGTGCGGACGAGGTGATCAACTATACTACTCAGGACTTCACCGAAATTGTCACCAATTGCGACGCCGTGTTCGAGACCGTCGGGGGCGAGGTAACCCAGAAATCCTTCGACGTGCTTAAGCCCGGCGGGCGCCTTGCCGCGATCGCGTCGGGGGTCCAGGCGCCTCCATCGCCTCGCGACGACGTCGAATCTCTGCGTCCTGCTGTGGGCCGCGACCGGAAATATATGGAGCGCATCATCGAGCTGTATGAAGCAGGCGTCGTTCATGTCCCACCTATCACGGTCTATTCGCTCGCTGACGCCGCGGCAGCATCTGCGAAGAGCGAAAGCCGGCACCTCACGGGCAAGCTTGCCTTCCAGGTTCGCTAGCGAGAGTGCTCTAAAGAACATACCAGACGACAGTATCGATGGGGTGCGGGCCGAGTATTTCGTGTCACCACTGCTCGCCTCCACCATGGTCGAGATTATCGAAATGACGCACCCCACTATCGAGTATAGATCAACCCCATCGCAGCCCTCTAAGACGCCCAAGCGCGATAGAGTTCAGGCGTAGCGCTCGGGCTCGGGCGCCGACCGGTCAAGGATTAGGTCGGCGGCCTTCTCAGCAATCATCACCGTCGGCGCATGGGTGTTACCGCCGACTAGGGTCGGCATCACCGAAGCGTCGACGACACGAAGGCTGTCCACGCCCCTTACCTGCAGCACATCGTCGACTACGGCGTTGTTGTCCGTTCCCATACGACAGGTGCCGACCGGATGATAGACCGTTCCGCCGGTCTCCCGGATGAACGCATCGATCTCCGCATCCGACCGCAGGCCCGGGTTGGGCGAGATCTCCCCATCGCTCAAGGCAGCGAGCGCTGGCTGATGCATCAGGTCGCGCATCACCTTGAAGCCATCTCGCATAATCTCACGATCGCGTGCAGCCGAAAGATAGTTCGGGGCGATCACCGGGGCCTCAGTTGGGTCGGCGGAGCGCAGCCGGATCTCGCCTCGGCTCTGGGGGCGGAGCTGGCAGACATGGCACATGAAGGCATCCGGGCGCGTATGATCCTGGGAGGGATTAGCGAACGGGCGCCGGATCAGGGACATCAGGTTACCCGCGCTGAAGTGCAGCTGAATATTAGGTACCTCGAGACTTTCGGCGGTGCGCATGAACGCGCCGCCCTCAAGTGGGAACCCGGACGCCGGACCCGAACGCAGTAGTGCCGCGCGGAGAATCGACACCGCACCTCGCTCAGTCCGGGTTAGATCATCGGTCAAGGTGCGAACTTTCGACCTGTGAACTGTGTGGACACATAGATGATCCTGCAAGTTCTGCCCAACATCGGGCTGGTCTACGGTTACGGCGAGACCGTGCGTGTGCAGTTCATCGGCGGGCCCCACGCCCGATAGCATCAGCAGTTGGGGTGAGTTGACGACCCCACCGCACAGGATCACCTCGCGGTCTGCACGCGCTAGCCGCTCATGTCGACCACGCGTGTAACGCACACCGACGGCCCGATTATTCTCAAACAACACGCGGTGGGTCAGCGCGCCGGTCTCCACGGTCAAGTTCGGACGGCTCAGCGCTGGGCGAAGATAAGCCATCGCCGCACTCCAACGGCGCCCGTTGCGGATCGTGAATTGGTAGCGCCCGAAACCCTCCTGCTCGGGGCCGTTGAAGTCATTGTTGATCGGATAGCCCGCTTCCGCCCCCGCGGCTACGAAAGCGTCGAAGAGCGAATGGTCGTGGGCCGCATCGCTGACCCTCAGCGGTCCGTCGCCACCGTGATAGTTGTCGCCGCCTCGCACATTACCTTCCGCCCGCTTGAAGTACGGCAACACATCCGCGAAAGACCATCCAGTCAGCCCCATCTGCCGCCACTGGTCATAGTCGCTCGCATGCCCGCGGACATAGACCATGCCGTTCAGCGAGGACGACCCACCAAGCATCTTGCCGCGCGGCCATGGGATGCAGCGACCATCCAGATGCAGCTGAGGTTCAGTCTCAAATTTCCAGTTATATTTCGGCTTAGGAATAATCCGGCCGTTACCAACCGGAATGTGAATCAGGGGGTGTGCGTCGCGTGGACCCGCTTCAAGCAGCAGTACCCTCAAATCTTGGTCCGCACTCAAACGGTTTGCGAGCACACAGCCGGCGCTCCCGGCACCGACGATAACGTAATCATATACGCTACCCACGCTCACCGTCGGCCTCGTAAATTAAAGTGCACAGAATGCCGCATTGACTTTTCCCCCAGAGTAACCTTTTTTAAGGGTGCTGCTAATGCAGCTCCTGGTAGCATAGCGTCGAAATCTTTATCAGCGTTTTCAATATATTACGTTGGTTTATGACCCAGATCAGAATGGTCGGGCGGGCATGTTTCGTGCGGATGGCGGACCGGAAAGAGGAACGAAAAGCATGAACGCGCCGCAAAAGCGGCATGTTCGACAAGCAATATTCGTGGTGTCCGATGCCAAACGGGGCACCATTGATGAAGGAGTAGGCTGTGATACAGACCGGTGCAGATTTGGACGGCGCGAACATTCAGACCGGCGACGCCGTCAGTGAGACAGAAGCCTATGGCCGTGCGCGAGCGCAGGGCGATGAAGCAACAGAGCGTTCGTGCATGGTGTGCGGTAACAAATTTGAGAGCGAGGGCTGGCACAACCGCCTCTGTGGCAGCTGCCGCAAGCGTTCCGTCGCCGCCGGCTGAAGCGCCCCCTGTACGGCACCGCGTCACTGGTCGGTGATGTGGCGAATGATTGCCGAAAAGTCGAGATTCTCATTGCCTTCGCCGGCGTACGCGTCGAAGAGTTCGGTTGCATGTGCGCCCAGCGGGGTGTTCGCGCCGGTGAGCGAGGCGACTTCCTGTGACAGCTTCAGATCTTTGAGCATCATCGCCACAGTGAACCCAGCCGCATACTTGTTGTTGGCAGGCGACGAGGGGACCGGCCCCGGCACCGGACAATAGCTGGTCATTGCCCAGCATTGAGCGGTGGCAGTCGACGAAATATCGAACAGCTTCTGGGCGTCAAGACCCAGCTTCTCGGCTAGGCCGAACCCCTCCGATACCGCTATCATCTGAATCGCCAGCATCAGGTTGTTGCAGACCTTCGCAGACTGACCCGCGCCGGCATCGCCAGCATGGAAGATGTTCTTGCCCATCTCCTTGAGGATCGGCTCCGCCCGACCGAAAGCGCTACTGGTGCCGCCGCACATGAAGGTCAGTGTTCCGGCCGCCGCCCCACCAACGCCGCCAGAAACAGGCGCATCAATCATCTCCAAACCTCGTTTCCCGGCCTCGAAAATCATATCCCGCGCCGTTGGCACATCGATGGTCGAGCAATCGATCACCAGCGCACCGTTGGCGAGCACATCCATGATGCCGTCATCCTCGACCATAACCGAGCGAACATGGGCGCCCGCCGGCAGCATCGTGATCACCACCTCCGCCCCGCGGGCGGCGGCGGCTGCACTTTTAGCCGCCATCGCGCCACCATCAACCGAGCGCGCCACCGCGTCCGCCGAAATGTCGAATGCCACAACACCGTGCCCAGCGGAAACTAGGTTAGCCACCATCGGACCGCCCATGTTTCCCAGTCCTATAAATCCGATCTGCGCCATGTCTCTCTCCCCTTCTGCGCGGCGGCTCCAAGTCAACCGAAGTTCGGTTCGCCTTCCGCGGGTTCAAAATATTTCGCGACATTGGCCGGGCTGACTGCGTCCAGCGTCGCGGGATTCCATTTGGGCGCGCCGTCCTTGTCTATAACGACCGCGCGAATTCCCTCGAACAAATCATGACCACGGAAGCAGCGGTCTGCAATCCGATACTCCATGGCCATGATGTCGGCAAAGGACTCAATCAGGGTGCCGCGCCGCAGCTGCTCATGGGTCACTTTGAGGCTAGTCGGCGACTTGCCGGACAGGCTCCCTATCTGTTCCCTCGCCCAGTCACCATCCTCGGCCGCAAGCCGTGCTAGAATTTCTTCTACGCTGTCACCCGCGAAACACCGGTCGATCGCGTCGCGATGATCCGCAAGAAGCATTTCACCCGGATCGCCTGCGTGCTCGCGCACGATTGCACCCACCGTATCTCCGTCAAGCACCGTCGCAATCGAAAGCGCGTCCACCAGGGCTGCTAATCCGTCCACCGGTACATACATATCGCCAATCCCAGCGTACAGGCAGTCAGCCGCGCGCATCCGGTGGCCGGTCAGCCCCAGATACATGCCAATCTCGCCAGGGCAGCAACCGAGGAACCAGCTCGCTCCCACATCGGGAAACAGGCCAATCCCGGTCTCTGGCATCGCGAACAGGGTTCGGTCGGTGACGATTCGGTGCGAGCCGTGGACCGACATCCCAACACCGCCACCCATGGTTATCCCGTCCATCAGCGCCACATAGGGCTTCGGATAGGTATGGATCAGGACGTTCAGGTGATACTCCGCCGCATAATAACTTGGGCCAAAATCGGTACCCCGGCCCTTATACAAGTCGCGAATATTACCACCGGCACAAAACGCCTTCTCGCCCGCACCCTGGATAACGACGGCGTCCACTCCGTCATCGTCAGCCCAGTATCGCAGCTGCGGTTCGATCGCCTGAATCATCCCCAAAGACAGGGCGTTGAGGGCCTGGGGCTTGTTCAGGATGATCAGGCCAATCCGCCCGCGCCGTTGGAAAAGGACTTCGGGTTCGTCATTCATGGGAAAACCTGCGGCTGGAACACTATTGGCGGAGGATGTCGCGAGAGATGATTACCCGCATGATCTCGTTGGTGCCCTCAAGAATCTGATGTACCCGCAGGTCGCGCAGATAGCGCTGGATCGGAAACTCGCGCAGATACCCATACCCTCCATGCAGCTGCAGGGCCTGGTTGACCACCTCAAAGCCTGTGTCAGTCGCCACCCGCTTAGCCATCGCCGCGGCCACCGTCGTGCCATGCATGTTGTTATCGAGCATCCAGGCAGCACGGTGGATCATCAGCCGCGCACCCTCGAGCTCTGTGGCCATGTCGGCGAGGCGGAATTGCAGCGCCTGGAAATCCGCCAGAGGTCGATTAAACTGCTTGCGCCCCTTGAGATAGTCGCGGGTCGCATCGAGGCAGGCCCGTGCGCCGCCTATCGAACAGGCGCCTATGTTTAGGCGGCCGCCGTCGAGCCCTTGCATGGCGATCTTGAACCCGTCACCCGCGATCCCGATCAGGTTTTCGGCCGGGATCCGGCAATCCTCGAATATAACCGCCGCCGTCGGCTGGCTGTTCCAGCCAAGTTTCTTTTCCAGCTTGCCAAAAGACAGGCCTGGCGTACCCTTTTCGACCACGACACAGCTAATGCCGTTAGTGCTCTCGTCGCCGGTACGCACCATGCACAGATATAGGTCGGCCGCCGACCCACCCGATATGAACGCCTTGGCACCGTTGAGAACATATTCGCTACCTTCACGGTCGGCGCGGGTGCGCAGCGCGGCAGCGTCCGAGCCCGAGCCCGGCTCGGTCAGGCAGTAGCTCGCGAAATGCTCCATTTTTGTCAGCTTCGGCAGAAATTTTTCCCGCTGGGCGTCGCCGCCGAAACTATCAATCATCCGCGCGCACATGTTGTGGATTGATATATAGGCCGCGGTCGACGGGCAGGCGCTCGCCAGCTCCTCGAAGATAATAGTGGATTCGAGGCGCCCGAGGCCCGTGCCGCCATGCTCCGGGCTGCAATAGATCCCCGCGAGACCCAGCTCTGCAGCAGCACGCAGCGTGTCGATCGGGAATATAGCCTCCTCGTCCCAGCGCTCGGCATAGGGCAGCATTTCGTCGTTTGCAAACGCGCGCGCCATATCCTGGATCGCGGTCTGTTCCTCACTGAGCTGAAAATCCACTCTTTAACCCTGCTCTGCTTCGTTATCTTCCTCTGACCTGACGGAGTCTAGCCGTTCGCACCAGCCGAACCAATCCCCAACCGGTTGCGATAGACTAAGTATCGAGGAGTTTCATAATGACCACCGACCCCAATCGACGCTTAATCTTGATGACGGTGAAGGAGAATGTCAGCCTCACCGTGCTCAACGCCGCGAACGGCAACACCATCGCCGTCATAGAGGTCGGCACCCACGACACCGGAAAGCCCCATGAACTAGCGATATCTATCGAAGGGACCCGGGGTTTCGTCTCTCTCTACGGCAGCGCCGACTATGGCCACAACGTGCCCGACAACCGGATCGCTGTGGTCGACCTCACTAACATGACGCTAGCCGGCCATATAGACCTCAACCTCTACAAGGGGCCCCACGCGTTAGTCGTTGACCGTGCAGGAAAGCTGTGGGCAACAGTCGATCACAACAATTGTGTGTTGGTGATCAATCCTGATACCCACAAGATCGAAAATACGATCTGGCTGCAGACACCGGGTCACTTTCTAGCGACTACCCCCAACGGCAAGACGCTCTACGTGTCGTCCAAAGAATATCCGGTCATAACCGAGATTGACATCGAAACCCGGTCGGTCACTGCACGGATCCCCATTCCCGTTGGCGCCCAGGCTATTAGAGTTTCGAACGACGGATCGCGCTTGTTCGTCGGCGACTTCTGCCGTCCCCTGCTGCATGTAATCGACTGCGGAGCGCAGACCCTAGTCTCGACCCACAAGCTCACTGGCGTCCCCGGCTGGCCCTTCATATCACCCGATGGCAAGATGATCGCAGTCACCACCTTCGACGAAACCAAAGCCAAGGGGTTCGTTGAGTTGCTCGACGCTGACAATCCCGACAACCGCCGAGTAGTCGAAGTCGCTGACGAGCCGTTCCACGTGCTATTCAGCGACGATGGAAAGCATCTCCACGCGGCACTCGCCAACGGCGAGGTGCCGCGCATAAAACTTGCAACCGCGGCCATCACAGACGGCGGCTATCATGCTGGCGGTACCATGCCCGAGGCGATCGTCGCCTATAATCCCAGCATCGGGAACGGCCCATAAACGACCCCGGCCTGCGCATTTTCTAGGCCGCAGGAACTCCGGACCTGAAAAACGTCTTGAAAAATTCGCGGCGACCTCCGTCTCGATTTCTATCGGCGTACCGTGCCGCCGGAACTACATCTTCAGCCGCAGCGTTGCGGGCGACCATGGGCCGGTCCACTAGATGCCTATCGGATAGGGCGAAGTCATCGTGAAATACTTCGTGCGCCATTCCGACATAGGTGTTAGCGAACACGCGGAGTTGCTCTAGATTCAGCAGCACCCGACCCAACATACAAGTGCAACGCGCGGGTTGGTGCTAAACTCGGCCGAACACATCTACAACCGAGAAGACCGAACCGGGAGCCAACCGTGACCCCGACAACCAAATTGACCCCCGATCTCGACTATGTGGAAGCCGAACTCGACTACATCGTCGACGACGGCATCCCTGCAATCCGCTATCTTGACTGGCCGGAAATGGAACACCTCGCCCACATGCCTACCTATGAAAAACGCCGCGTTCGCATCCACAACGGCCGCATGAAGCCAACGCAGTTCACTCTGCCGTCCCACGGCTTCGCGTTCATTGATCACCGCACGAAAGTGCGAGACTTCTTCGACGAAGAAGAGGTGCGGTCGATCTACTACCCGGAGACCGAGGAATTAATTCAAGCCCATAGTGGCGGCGCGAACCGCGTGCTGGTATTCGACCACACACTGCGCACCGCCAAGCAGGCCCGCCAACAGGCTGACCGGGTACGCAAGGCGGTTCATTCTGTGCACAACGACTATACCGAGAGCTCTGCACCCCAGCGGGTGCGCGACTTCCTGCCTGAAGACGAGGCCGCCGCAGCGCTCGAGAAACGCTTCGCCATCATCCAGACCTGGCGCTCGATCGCGCCGCGCGTGGAACGCGATCCCCTAGCCCTCTGCGACGGCAAGACAATTCCCAACGAAGGCTTCGTTCCCTATCAGCGGCGTTACCGCTACCGCACCGGCGAGACCTATCACATCTCGTATAACCCGTCACACCAATGGTTCTGGTTCCCACAGATGACCCGTGAAGAGGCACTGGTGTTCAAGGTCTACGATACGGATGCATCGGCTGGCGTACGCTTCACCGCACACACTGCGTTCGACGACCCTAACGCACCACTGGATTCCGCGATTCGCGAGAGCATCGAGATGCGCGCGCTGGTGTTTTACAACTGACGGCGAATGCCGTGGATGACAGACTATCGTTTCCAGATTGCTCTCACGTGACTGTCATACCGCCGTCGACGGCGAGCACATGGCCCGTCACATAGGCCGCAGCCGAGCTGGCAAGGTAGGAAACCGCCCCGGCAATGTCTTCCGGCTCGGTGAAGCGCCCGAGCGGAATTTTCGACAGGCCCGCTTCCCGGCGCTTGCGGTCATTCTCGAAAATCTCGGCCCGCAGTTTCGTCATGGATGTTCCAGGAGCTACCGCGTTCACGCGTATGTCGTGGGGCGCCCATTCCGTGGCCAGATGGCGGGTCAGACCGCCGATTGCTGCCTTTGAGATACCGTAGGGTGACACGTTCACCGATCCGATGGTCGTGAAAGTCGAAGCAATGTTGATGATTTGGCCGGGGCGCCCGCTCCCGATCAAGTGCCGTGCCACCGCCTGGGTGATCATGTAGGTGCCCGTGACGTTTATGCGCATCACCGTCTCAAACTCATCGGCCGCCACATCGAGTGCGGGTTTGGCCAGTAGCATCGCAGCGTTGTTGACCAACAGGTCAATCCGCCCGAGCTGTTCCAAAACCACCGCAACAGCCGCGGCAATGCTCTCATCCGACCTTAGGTCAAGCGCCACCCGGTAGCCCTGCCCCCCCGCCTTCTCGATGGCAGCCAGAGTATCGGACAGATCCGCCGGGTTGAGCTCGGTGACCGCCACATCGAAGCCATCGCCCGCCAGCTTCGTCGCTATGGCCGCACCCAGCCCATATGACGCACCCGTTACGAGAGCAACAGGTCTCGAATCGTTGCTCATGTCACTTCTCCGTCAGAACAGTCGCGCAAATATTTGTAGATCTCTGTGAAGTCAGCGCCGGGCATGGTCGCGTTTGCCGCGCTCCATAGACCCGTCATGGTCGCGCCCAAACAGTTTGTGGCGCCAGACTTAGACGCCTCGTTGAAATAAAGCGTCACGTCCTTGGTCATCAGCGCCAAAGCAAAGCCCGCGTCGAATGTCTCGGTGGCCACCCGGTTCGGGAACTTGTCTGCCGTCGCGGTGTTGCGGCCCGTCGACACGTTCACCACATCGAGGATGGTTTCCATGTTTACCCCGTGGCTAAGGCCGAACTGGATGGCCTCGCTGGTCGCCGCCATGGCCGTGGCCGACAG
>PBMH01000021.1 GCA_002722515.1 Alphaproteobacteria bacterium
AAGGACCAGCCCCTGAGGACTGGTCCTTGGTATTGGCTCCGGCGGTAGGACTCGAACCTACGACCTAGCGGTTAACAGCCGCTTGCTCTACCAACTGAGCTACACCGGATCAGAGGCGCGCGGTTATAGCAAAACCCACTCGATCTGCAAAACGTGAATCGTCAAATTATATGCCCAATAATCCTAGTATGAAACTGGAGCCCTATCTCGAGGCAAGGGTGTGTATCAGATGTTGTAGTCACGGACCCGGTTAACCGTATTAGCGGCCATTGTGATTAGATAGCTCATATCCTGGCCCGCGAGCACAAACCGCACCCCCATCGAAATGTACTTCTGCTGAAGTTCTGGGGTTGGTACTCCGCCCATTCCCAGCCACTTCCCATGTTTTTGGCACGCTTTGGCAACGGTCTCGTAGCTGGCCACAATTTTTTCATGGCCGACTTGTCCGGGTATGCCGGACGCGGCGGCCAGATCATTGGTTCCAATCTGTATGACATCAATTCCCTCCACAGCTGCAATCTCATCAGCTCGGGCAATTGCTGCCGGCGTCTCTAGCATCACGATCACCAACATGGCGGCGTTCATGGCCTCCATCGTTTCAGCCATTCCTGGGTTGGCGAATCCAAAATGCGGAAGACCACCGACTACGCCGCGCGAGCCTTCGGGTGCATAGTGCAATTGGTTAGCAATTTCACGCGCTTCATCTGCAGTTTCGCATTGAGGCATTACGATCCCCAGCGCACCGCCGTCGAGCGCTCTGGTGGCCATGGCGATTTCGCCACGTGGTACACGCACGAGCGGCGCAATACCGGAGGCCAGTGCGGCATTGGAAATTTGAGCCGTCTGATCGAGGGTGAGGGGCCCGTGCTCGAGGTCGATGAAAAGCCAGTCCATGCCGGCGGTCTTCATCATGGGTGCGATGTCTGCGGTGCGGGCCAGGCGGATTCCTATGCCGATAGAGACTTCCCTTGCCTCGAGACGTTCGCGTGCAGGGTTTCGCAATTCGACCATTTCTGAATCTTCCGTGGGGTTATACGATTATTAAGTTGTACCTAGCATGTCACTACCGGGCTGATAGGCATTGTTACGCTGAGCGGGATTCCGATTCACAAGGGGGCGTCCATAAAGAGGGTGGCGTAAACTGCGTACCTCGTGCTCGATTTGGAAAACCGCTTGGTCATTGTCCGGGTCCACAATCACCTCAAAGCGATACTCGTGCTGATCTGTTTCCATCGAAATCAGGCCACGTTCGAGCAGACGGTTATACGGGCCTGAAAAATCGGCGAAGTAGACCTGAATATGATGACCATCGAATTCGGCCTGACGACCGGAATTTTCGCGAAAAATCAATTTCTGGTCCGCGCCGGCGCAGACATAAGCTGCAGAGGCTTTATCGAAGCTACCGATGCGGGCCGGGGCACCGATTATGGCGCGGTAAAAACGCGCGATGGGGTCTGCTGCGTCTTTTGGTACATCGAAGCAGATATAGGGTATGCCGTGCTGCATTGCACCGAAGCGTTTTCCTGGTGGGTAACATCGATATCTGTTGCCCCACGGGCAGACTACCTCGATGTAGCCTCGGCCGCGTTTGTAACCGAACATTGTACCCTTAAGCGGTTTCCGTACGCTCTTAAGGCGGGCCGTTAACCGGGGGAAATCATTAATAACGAGCCCCGTATGCCCGCGCAGCACCTGAGTCCCGCGAGTTGGTAAATGGAACTGGGTGCGGCCGGCGTTTACCCACATGATGTCAGCACCGGTCATTAGATAGGGATCTCGTGTAAGGCCTAGGCCACTGATATAGAAGATGGTCGCTAGTCTCTGGTCGGGCACCAGTAGATTAAGATGCTCGAGCCCGATGATGTTGCCGATGTCCTCCTCGGCTCGATTGAAGGCTTGGTGTTTGGTCACAGCCTATTCCTCGAAGATTGCTACGGCTCGGATTGGGCTGGCCGTTCCCCCTTTAATCTTGAGAGGAAAACCTGCGAACCGAAACCGGCCCTTGCCGACAAGCTTATCGAGGTTCATCAGGCATTCCATATGTGTGATGTCACGTTCGGCGCAGGCAATATGAGCGAGATAATTGGGTTCGCCCTCCGGGGCAGGACTCACTGTTTCGACCCCAAACATTCCGATCCCCTTGTCGGCGAGCCAATGCACGGCGGGAACTGAGAGGCCCGGGAATTCATGCACGTAGCGTGATGATCCGAAGAGCCGGTTATGGATGCCCATATGGATCATCACCGTGTCGCCAGGTTTTATTTCTTCTCCTGAAAGTTTTAGTGCGGCCTCCATGTCGTCTACCGTGGCTTCGTAGCGGTCGGGTACGTCGGCACCCAAATCGAGGCAGATCGCCTCAGTATAGAAATTTTCTAGGGGTACTTCATCTATCGACGGTGCATCTGGTGCCGGATTGAAATGAACCGGCGCATCCACATGGGTACAAGAGTGGTCACTCATCGATATAGAGAGAGACTTGGAAGTGAATTCCGTATTACCTGCGCGTTTTACCTCTGAGTGATCGTTCCAAACGGTTACGACTACCGGAGGGTGCGATGGATGTGCCGGAGCTCTATGATGGATTTCGCGGCTAAGATCGATAATGTGCATTGCTTGTCCTTTTTTGCTTGCCCGCTGTCAGATCGGATGTGCTTGGACACGAATTATGCACATTTATAGCGCCTACACCTAAACTGTGGCTGTCGGCAATGGCGGATGACCCAGGATCATGTCCGATGCCTTTTCTGCAATCATTATCGTAGCTGCGTTTGTATTGCCGGAATGGGCTGTAGGGATCACTGACGTGTCAACCACCCGCAAACCTTCAATGCCATGGACCGTAAGGTCGTCACCGACCACCGCGCCGGCATCGGTTGCGGGTCCCATCTTGCAGCTGCCCATAAGATGAAAGATCGTGGTACCGCGTTGTCTGGCAAAAGCCAGAAGTTCTTCATCGGTTTGTAGGTCATTTCCCGGAGAGGTTTCACGGAGATACCATGGCGCTAACGCTGATGATTGCATAATACGACGCGCAAGGTGAATGCCTTTGAGCAGCAAGCGCCTATCGGCTTCTGCGTCCAGATAATTGGGCTGGATAAGTGGCTTGTCGGCGGTATCTGTACTGCGCGCACGCACGTAACCACGACTTTCCGGACGCATGGGCCAAACCCCGGTAGTCATGCCAGGGAAGTCATCAAGTTCATAGACCGCAGATTCTTTATAACTCGCCGGCCCAAAGATTATTTGTAAATCGGGTTGGTCCGCCGCTGGATATGACTTACAGAGAGCGACAGCGATCCCGGGTGATTGGGCGAGGACGCCCTTGCGGAACAAGCCGTATTTGATTACCTCGCGCACGAAGGCGAGTCCTCGGGTTTCCTCGTTTATCGTTCGAACGCCAGTCAGCTCCGCCGCTATACGAACTCCGTAATGGTCAGATAGGTTCTCCCCGACGCCGGCTAGGTTGTGGACAGGTGTCACGCCGATATTCCTTAGGAGTTCAGGCTGACCTATTCCGGAAACTTGGAGAATCTGTGGTGACGCAATCGCGCCTGCGGAAAGGAGTATTTCGCGGGTCGAGCGAAGCTCGTGCTCCTGGTTGCCCTGACGATAACGGACAGCAATCGCGCGGCGGTCCTTAAATAGAATTTTGGTTACTTGTGTGTGTGTGCGCACCTCCAAATTGGGACGATTACGTACCGGGTGCAAGAACGCGCGCGACGCGCTCATCCGCCGGCCTTTGTGAATTGTACGCTGAAAATAACCGACGCCCTCCTGAACAGCGCCGTTATAGTCATGACTGCGCGGAATACCGATGGCGATGGCTCCGTCGATGAAGGCGTCGGAAAGAGGGTCTTTTCGGTCAATGTCTGTTACAATGAGTTCCCCGTCACGTCCGCGGTAGGTTTCGTCACCGATCCCGATGCGCCGTTCGCTGCGCCGGAAATAAGGCAGGACATCCGCATAACTCCAGCCGCGATTTCCCATCTGACCCCAGCTGTCGAAGTCCATTTTCTGACCTCGGTTATAGATGTGCCCATTGATAGAGCTAGAGCCGCCAAGCGCCTTGCCGCGCGGAGTCACTATGTGCCGCCCGCCGGTACCTTCGCTTGGTTCGGTTTTGTAAAGCCAGTTTAAACGGGGATTTGAGAGGGTCTTTATGAAGCCCGCCGGCATGTGGATGAACAAGTTATGGTCTGGTCCACCGGCCTCAAGCAAGCAGACCGAAGCGTTGGACGCTGATAGACGGTTGGCAAGCACCGATCCGGCTGAACCAGCCCCTATGATGATGAAGTCAAAGGTTTCAGGCATCTTTCCTTACGAGCATTTGAGTTTTCGACTCTACCTATTGTGTGTCAGGTCTTTGACAATAGCGTTTGTAGCAAATTGTGAAATCCGGTGGTCTGCATGGGTCTCATCGAGAAGGACGTCAAATCTTCCCTTTGCCGACGACTGGTGAACAGCGTTTTGTATAGCCGCTTTGTAGATGTTACTTCGGATTCCGTTGAAACAGCACCGGTCGTAACGGTTGAAAACCTGCAGCTGCCGGCGGTCTTCACCGGAAGCACCTAGAACAAACAATTCAAGGTGGTTCGCGATGTCCATAAGTGGGGGGTAGGACGGTGGGCCGTCAGGCATGATCTCCTGTCCTCGGCGGAGATAATTTGGCAAGACACCGGCAATCGGATAACTGCGCTCAATCGTCGGATCGAGCGCGGCTAACAGGGTGGCGAAAAAGGCACCCATGGAGAATCCTGCTACATCTACAGAACGGTAGGACTTTTTCCGTCGTGCGTAGTCGATTGCTCCATATATAGGCCGCAGGTGATAACGAAGTGGTCGGTCGAAATCGGACATTTCATGGAAGATATTCGACTTCTGTTTGTGTCTTGCATGGGGAAGAATTCCGGCTTGATTGGAATCAACAAAAGCAAGTGTGCCGCCATGACCGAGTGCATTTACGGCGACGACATCAAATCCGCTATCGATTAAGGCCGCCAGGAAGTGTGACGCCGTCTTTATTGGTGCACCAAAGCCATGGTGATAGACGATCAGCCGATTGTTCCCGTCGGGTGATTCAAGGAGGTATGGGTTCGAAGTCAGGCCGAGACCGAGGTTAAAATCCAGCCGGGTAACGATTGTACCTTGCGGAAGTACGCCTAACTGGCCGTCAACGCGTACTTTAACATTGATGGGTGTGTCGGTATTTGGAACGCCGGTTGGGCCCCATATCATTGTAACCAACTCCGCGCGCACAGCATTGGGGGCTGCGATCACGTCTTGGTCAATCATACGGCCGGGCTTTTGCCTAGTCAGCGCTGGATCGATCTCTTCGTAGAGGTATTTATCAGGCGCCTTCAGCCGCCGATAGATCACCCGCGTCGGATCGTAATGATGGATTGCGAGTTCAATGGTTCCGCCTAAAACCACAATGGTGACTAGAAACGCGGTGATACGGATCCAAAAGTTTTTCATTCTTAAATATTTGGTGTGGCCGATGGAATTAGTTTGATCGACTCTTCTTCTAACCTAGCTACCTCAGTTCAGCTAGCAGAACGCCGCGAGCTGGGCTACGCCAGCGCCAAGCGTTTAATCGTTTCTGGCCGTATGAGCGAGTTGTGTTTCAATGGCGTTCACAACCTTGTCTGAGGTTGGCGAGGTCATTGTGGAGAACCACCCTGCTAATTCCCCATTGGGAGCTATCAAATACTTATGGAAGTTCCACCGTGGCTTTGAGAGTGGGCCGAAATGGGTTGCGGCCCATTTGTAGAACGGGTGGGCCCCCCCGCCATGAACGTGCGTTTTCTCCGTCATCGGAAAATCAATCCCGAAATTGACTTCACAGAACTCCTTAATCTGGTCTTCAGAACCGGGTTCTTGGTTGCCAAAATCATTCGACGGTACAGCCAATACAATAAGGCCCTTGCTCCGATAGCGCGCCCATAAATCTGCGAGCTCCGCGTATTGTTTCGTAAAACCACATTGCGAAGCGGTATTAACCACAATCACCGTTTTGCCCGCGAATGCCTTGAGTGGCAGCGGGCCGCCCTCGATCGCTCGAAAGTTGAAGTCGTGAGCAGTACGCTCATCTCCCTGCGCGTTCCTAGCCATGAGAGATGATAGGACTAGTATAACGGTCAAGAATACAAAGCATGATGAGATGGCTCTTCGCATTTGTTTCGGTGGTGATTGCGATCTGTTAAAGGGGAATGACACTCGATACGTGTCGACGTACGTTTTGGACTGGTTCCGCAAGATTGTACGATCCAAAAAATTTTCGCCTCGAGATTACCCGGCAGATAACTCACTAAGTTTATCAAATCCGAGTTAGAGCAATCGAGAAACCGTCCTGATCAGGAAAGGTGGTTTTTCGACAGCCACTCTCTTGCACCTTTCGAATGTGACGAACACAACGCAAATCGATAGCGTGAAAGAAATAAAGTTATTTTAACTCGAGCCGGAATAAGGAAAGCGCATTGGTCCGACCGATCGCCAACCTCTCTTCATCTGAGAGTTCCGCCTCGTCAAACCAATTGCTCCCTTGTTCCATTGACTCATATGGGTAATCGATTGAAAACAAAACTCTTTTTATTCCCATTTCTTTGATGGTCAGATGAAGCGGCGGATCATGGAACTGACCGCTAGTGGAAACATGGACATTGGTTTGCATGTAAGCCCGTAGGGTTCTCTTTGCTGGCATTCCCTTTGGGTTTCTCTGCAGACAATTATCGGCACGCCATAAGTCGAATGGGATGCGTTCGCCAAGATGGCCTAACACCATTTGGAGTTGAGGGTGGTCATCGAACAGACCACTGCAGATCAAACGCAGGGCATGCATTGCGGTCTCTAGTGCATATGCCCATGACGCATAAGTTAACCACGGGTGTCCCTCAAAAGAAGGTATCTGGTCGAAAAATGGGTTACGCGGGTGCAAATAAAAGGGCACCTGTAACTTATCGACCGTCGCCCAAAAGGGGCGATATTCGGGTTGGTCATAGTAGAGCGGGGAGTTCGCTCCATTCGTCTCACTAAACCCATTTACGTTGGCGCCCAGAAGTCCCAACTCACCAACCGCTCTCTCCAGCTCTCGAATTGCTGCATCTGGCTCTTGCATCGGTAGTGCCGCAAATCCACCTAGTCGCTCGGGCCGCTTCGTAATCTCCTCCGCCAACAAATCGTTCGCCCGTTGGGCCATATCGATTGCTTCGGCAGTCTTAGTTTGAGCTTGTACGGAAGGCCCGTTGAGCGACAGTATCGCAAAGGCTATACCGCATTTATCCATCAACTCGATCCGTTCGCCATCAAAGTCCTGTAGGCGTCGATGTAATTCCGAAGAGCCAGGGCCCAGGGTATCTGGCAGCGCGAAATGCTCTTCGATAGTAACCTTCCCATCCATGTCAAATACTCCTCACGACTAGTATTAAGACTGAAATCAACAGAAGTTATGTGATCAAAAATGCCTAGCGCGGCCACCTAATAGTTGCTGCAAAAAAATGCTTCCCCATAATGTTTCGCAATCGATATATGCTCACAAACATAAGCATTTTTCCGCACCTTTCGATGTACCGGCTGTTGCGCAAAAGGAATCCGGATATTGGAACCTTATGCCGATAAAATGGTACTGTAACGTGTGGGGTTTGGCCGGATAAAAATTTAGGTGTTTTTGGGTTGTTTTCGGCGCGTTGCATGGACTGGTCGTCAAACTGACTAATAGGGCGTGGGGGTGGAGAATGGCGCGTTTTGCTGAGCGCCTTTATACAACGCGGATCGGATGGTTACCTGCCCATGTAGCTGTTCCAATATTCCTGGCCGCCACATCTGTATTGTCTCTTCAGGTCCAAGTGGGCTCAGCGTTGTTTCCGCAATCGGCGGCGACCACGTTTGGGCTGCAAATAGTTATCCTTGCGGTATCATTGCCGGGCATTAGATTTCCCAAAGACAGGATAACATGGCTCGCCTGTGGCGCTCTTTTCGCACTCGTTCTCTGGGCATTTTTGTCTGCTATTTGGTCTCCCTTGCCGATTACAGTGTTGATGCGAGGGGTGCTAATACTGCTTCCGTCCTTAGGTTTATTTTTGCTAACCGCGACGGATGGTCAGCCAAAAAAAACGTTTAGGTATACCAGTATAATTCTTTATGTAATTGCTATCGCATTAACATGTATTGCTCTTTTGATTTCAATCGTATCAGCCGGGTTTAATGCCATAGAGTTTGATACATCGCAGTCAGTGAATGTGCATCAATTAGTAATATCCCAACGTGTTTTGGGCAGTGGCTGGCCGACGACTGTTTCTTCGTTAACGCATAGTCCAAATACTTTCGCCGTTTGGGTGATGTTTGGGATTATCGCGACATGGGGTGCCTATCGAGTTGGTCACCTCCGTCATTCCATCATGGTAATTTATATGATGGTTTTCAGCTTCGGGTTATGGATGAGTTTTTCATTAACGGCTATCGGCTCAACTATTATTGCAATGACTGCAATCATTGTTTGCGATCGGGACGGGGCTATCTCGATAAAGTGTCGCCTGAGCGGAAAAACCGTATTGTTGGCCTTCACGCTCATTGCTGTACTTATTTTAGCTGGAGTAACAATACTTCCGGGAGTAGCGGATACGATTTTCTTTAACCGGCGAGTCTTTTATGACGATGCTGACGGCATGACGAAAACGGCGTCCTGGCGTATCTTATTTTACTTCTCGGTTATAGCGTTCTTAGCTGCTGTAACAGCCTTATATCTGTTTGCACACGGAAGAATGCGGCGAAACGGGAAGTTGAAGCCATCTCAAACCATCGTAGCCGGTTCCTTATTTATTGTGGCTGTTGCAGGAGCGCTCTTAGTAATCCTGCCCGTTGTTGATAATATTTATTCGGCCATGTTCCTAGAAGGGCGCAATGGGGAGCGGATAACGTTGTGGGGTAATTTAATTAAACTCTTATTTGCTAAACCAGCAATTGGCGACGGCTTTGGAGTTTCTTTTGAATCAATTATTCTTGCAAATAACATGAACGTAGGATTTCACAGTATATATTTAACAGTGCTCGCTGAGATCGGAATCATTGGACTTGTACTTTTTCTTGCCTTCTGCGGCATACCTGTATTCGTCCTTTTAAGAATACTGGTAGCTGGTTCATGCGGCAGAAAGTGTAGCAACCGAGAATATAGAGGCGGAGTGATAAGCTGTATCTTTGGGTTTTTAGTCGCAATACTCGTTCACCAACTTTTCGAATTGGGGATCCTTCGTTTTAATTCCATGAACTTCTTTTGGGTGGCGTTTCTAGGCCAAGGGTTAGCCCTTTGTCGCGTCATACCGGAAAGATAATTTGTTGACCCAGCAACCTATCCCCTGTCTTGGGCCGGTTTGATTATGGAAGGTCGGCAAGCAGGATCTCGGCGTCGTCGATGGCTGTGATCTTGATTTCAAGCTCGCCCACAATTGTCGCACCGGCTCTCTCACCGACCTCTGTGCCGTTTACCGTAACCGTGCCATTTGATGTTACTAGGTAGCCCTTGCGGTTACCCTTGAAACCGTGGTCCAGGATCTGCCCGGTGCCCAGTGCGGCGCCGAACAGTGCTGCGTCTTGGTGGATCGTGGGTACGTCTAGCGCTGCATCTTGGCTGCGTCCCGACGCTAGCAAGACTAACCCGCTCGTATCTTCACTGCGCGGGAACAGTTTAGTCTCCCAGTGCGGTGGATGGCCCTTTCGGTTAGGTTCGATCCAGATTTGAAAGAGTCGGGTCGTCTTGTCCTCGGCGTTGAACTCCGAATGCCGGATTCCCGTGCCAGCGCTCATGATTTGGATGTTGCCCGCCGCAGTGCGTCCACGGTTGCCCAGATTGTCCTCATGGGTTATCGCGCCCTCACGTACAAAGGTGATAATCTCCATGTCCCGGTGACCATGCAGCGGGAATCCGGTTTGTGCAGCGATTGTGTCGTCGTTCCACACTCGCAAAGGGCCCAGCCCCATTCGATTTTGGTTCATGTAATCGCCAAAGCTAAAATGATGATGGGCGTTGAGCCACTCGTTTTGGAAATGGCCCAGGTCCTCCAGTGCAGCGACTTCGATCATGCCGAGACGTTCAGGCGGCCGCGATCATGTGGCGCAGCGAAATCGATGTCCGGGCCCTTCGGTACGACGCCGGTCGGATTTAGGCTCGCATGACTCCCATAGTAATGGGTCTTGATGTGTTGATGGTTGATGGTCGAGGTTATGCCCGGCACCTGATAGAGCTCGCGGGTATAGTTCCAGAGGTTTGGGTAATCGATCAACCGGCGGATGTTGCACTTGAAATGCCCATGATAGACCGGGTCGAAGCGCAGTAGCGTAGTGAAAAGTCGCCAGTCGGCCTCGGTGATGCGGTCGCCCGCGAGGTAGGACTGGCGCGAAAGTCGGTCCTCAAGCCAGCCCATGGTTTCGAACAAATCCGTGACGGCAGCGTTATAGGCCTCCTGCGAGCGCGCGAAGCCCGACTTGTATACGCCGTTGTTGAGTGTTTTATAGACACGCTCGTTGACGGCCTCGATCTCTTTCATCAAATCGACCGGGCAATAGTCGCGTTCCGGGTGTTTTGCGAAGGCGTCGAAGGCACTGTTAAGCATCCGAATTATTTCCGCGGACTCGTTACTTACGATGATGCCCGTTTGCAGGTCCCACAACACCGGCACCGTTACCCGGCCAGTGAAATTCGGATCAGCTACCTTGTAGATCTCGTGCAGGTAGCTGGCATTGATCACCGGATCGGCTATAACGCCCTTGCCGGGTTCGAACGTCCAACCATTCTCGGCCATGTGCCAGTGGACAACAGAAACCGAAATCACGTCCTCGAGGCCCTTGAGAGCGCGAATGATCATGGTTCGATGTGCCCAGGGACAGGCGTGACTTACGTATAGGTGATAGCGGTTGGGCTTGGCCTCGAAGTTTCCTACGCCGGTCGGTCCGCCGGTGCCGTCGGCGGTAATCCAGTTGCGAAAGGAGGTCTCAGGGCGCTTGAACGTGCCATCCTCGCGATTTTTCTTTGGTTCAGCGGTGTGCCACACGCCTTCGATCATTAAGCCCATTGCCAACTCCTCGATTGGAAAGATGTTACGTCGCGAAAGCGAGAAGTTGGAGGCCCGAAGCGGAATCGAACCGCTCTACAAGGATTTGCAGTCCTCTGCATAACCACTCTGCCATCGGGCCCGTCTATGATGGAATTTCAGAGACGTCGCTTCATATCTCAGAATTACGCATAGATTGGAAGTCCCATCCTCAATCCTGAGCTTGGATCTGGAACATTGTTTCGACGCAGGGCGGTATTTATAAGTTTGTGTCGTTGACGAACGATGAGGATAGGTTCCCCAGAAATGAGCGATTTCGATACGGCTAGGCGCAATATGGTGGATGGCCAGCTTCGACCCACCAAGGTGACTGATCCGAGAATTCTTGAGACCATGGGAGCCCTGCCGCGTGAAATGTTCGCAGATAAGGAACGCCGCGGCATTGCCTATGTAGATGAGGACATCGAGGTATCGACTGGACGCTACATGATGGAGCCCGTAGTTCTTGCTCGCTTGGTCCAAGCACTCGATATTAAATCAACCGATTCGGTGCTAGTGATTGGAGCGGGTTCGGGTTATGACGCCGCGGTAATCGGAAAGCTCGCAGGACCGGTCGTCGCAATTGAGTCGGATCCTAAACTAGTAGAGACCGCTTCGATGGTTATTAATCATCTGGGTATCGACAATGTGGCGGTCGTCGAGGCGCCGCTAATGGACGGTTACCCCTCCCAAGCGCCCTATGACCTTATCTTCTTCGGTGGCGCCGTTCCAAGAATTCCTGATCAAGTTGCGGGACAGGTCACCTCAGGCGGCCGCATTGTTGCGGTGATCGGGGACGGAGAAGACGGAGTCTTAGGGCGGGCAGTGATTATAACGCGAACGGGAGACACGCTAGCTCCGCGGGCGATTTTTGATGCAGGCACCCGACCTTTACCGGGGTTCGAGGCACCGGCGGCGTTTGTATTCTAGGTTTGCATTCCGTTAGGGGCGCGGGCACCTTTCTTATGCCGGTATCCTGAGTGTTCCGATATTTGAGGAGTGCACCCGGAAGGCATTTGGAAGAGATTAAACATATGAAGCTAAAATATGGACTGAGTACGATTGCGATCCTAATGGTTTGGGGCGCAACCGCGCCACCGGCCATTTCCGAAAGCCTTCGCGAGGCATTGGCGCGGACCTACGAGACCAATCCGGGCCTGGCTGCTGAACGGGCCCGACTTCGATCGACGGATGAAAGTGTTACCCAGGCTCTTTCAGGCTGGCGCCCGGAAGTGGAGATTTACGGGTCGTACCGGTTACGGAACCGCGATCGCAGCTTCAGCAGTTCGGTAGCAGACACTCAAAGCACGGATCAGGTCCAGTCAATTGGGCTGGGTATCTCGCAGAACCTATTTCGCGGTTTCCGTACGATCGCGGAAACTAACAAAGCGCGGAATCGGGTGGGGGCCGGCCGTGCAAACTTGATCGACACCGAGCAGTCGGTACTGATTGAGGCCGTGTCTGCCTATGTTGATGTCGTTCGCGATCGAGCAATCCTGTCGTTGCGAGAGAACAATGTCGGGGTACTGAGGCAGCAACGCCGGGCTACAGCTGACCGGTTTGAGGTGGGCGAGCTTACAAGGACGAACGTTGCGCAGGCCGAAAGTCGGTTGGCGGATTCTTTATCGCAACTCACCGTGGCGCGCGGGAACTTGAATTCATCGACAGCTAGTTATTTCGAGGTAACCGGTTTATTGCCGATTAATCTGCTTCGACCAGGCCTTCCGAAGGGCCTGCCGGTTTCCGAAGGTGAGGCGGTGGATCTTGCAAGGACTAATAACCCGTCCGTAGTTGCGCAGGATTTTGCTGAACGTGCCGATCGTGACTCGGTAGATCTTGTTTCTGGCGAGTTGCTGCCGTCTCTGACGCTCGACGGCCAACTAGAAAAGAATAAAGATGTGCTCGGTTCGGACACCGTGGCGACCCAGCAGTCGCTCACCCTAAACCTGAGGGTGCCATTGTATCAGTCTGGGAAAGTATATTCCCGAATTCGCGCTGCTAAACAACTGGCGAATGCCTCGCTGTTGAAACGTGCAGAGGCAGAGCGTCGTGCAAAAGAACAGGCACGGAAAAGTTGGGCCGAATTGCAATCGGCATCAGCCCGAATCGTATCAGTGAAGGCCGAAGTGGCCGCTCAGGAGATTGCCTTCAGAGGCGTACAGCAGGAAGAACAGGTTGGTTCTCGAACGGTTCTTGACGTACTCGATGCCGAGCAAGAACTGCTCGACGCGCGGGTTGACCTAGTGGTGGCAGAGCGCGATGAGATTATAGCGGCTCACGGATTGCTCAAAGCGATTGGACGACTGACGGCGCAGAACCTCGGGCTTGATGTGGTGATCTACGATCCGAAGAAGAATTTCCGCCAGGTCGAGGGCAAGCTGTTCGGTTCGGATATAGTTAAAGAGGATTAATAACGCGTCGGTTCGTGGCATATTTGGTGATTAGACCGACACTGGTTCTGACTATTTGACTTTTATACTGGTCGTTAATCAATTTTTGGGATGAAATTGGCCCATGAGCGATACGAATTCCGATCAACAAGAACCGTCGATCGAGGATATCCTCGCGTCAATACGTCAAATCATTTCCGAAGATGGTAATGAGAGTTTAGATCAAAAGGGTGCTGCACCGCCTTCGGAAAAAGAAGAATCTTCCGCTGAGTTAGTGGACCGCAGTTCAGAGGCTTCCGAAGAAGTGCGGGTCGGCGGGGTTAGCGATGATATCCTTGTGCTTACGGACGTTATTGATGAGCAGGAACCGGTGACGGGATCGAGTCCTGAAGTCAAACCTCACGAAAATATAGGACTTGGCGACGAAAAGCTTATTTCCGACGGGGTTGAGAGAATCAGCGCAGCGACCATGTCCGGCTTAACAACGGCGCTGGCGACTGATCCTGCTGTTGGTGACGGGAGCAAGACGCTGGAACAATTAGTTAAGGATGTTCTACAACCGATTTTGAAGCAGTGGCTCGAGGAAAATCTGCCCGAAATAGTTGACCGGATTGTACGCGAGGAGGTCGAGCGGATCGCCGCACGCGTTAAGTAAAACTATCTTTAAGTTTTGATTGGTGCCGTTGCTTCGTCGAATGGGCTAGCCGCAGCGCGCGCGGTTCGTTAAACAGCTTTTCACCGATCTGGGACTCTGTGTTTTACGTCGTGGATGACGTTGGTGCGAGCTGCATGGCAACTTTAATATGACAACCCTCGAGAAGACTTACGCACCTGCTGAAATAGAGGGGCGCCTTTATGATAGTTGGGAATCATCGGGCGCATTCGCCTGTGGGCGCACGGAAAATGCGGCCTACACTATAGTCATTCCGCCGCCAAATGTGACTGGCAGCCTGCATATGGGGCACGCACTCAACAACACACTACAGGATATTTTGGTTCGCTGGCGCCGAATGCAGGGATATGACACGCTATGGCAGCCTGGGACAGACCATGCCGGAATCGCGACACAGATGGTAGTCGAGCGCCAACTCGCTGAAGAGGGTATCCGGCTTGACCGCGGTCGTCCCATCGATAATGGAAATGAAAACCTAATCAGCCGCCCGGATTTTTTAGAAAAAGTCTGGGCGTGGAAGGATGAGTCGGGCGGCACCATCATAAACCAGCTGAAACGGCTCGGCGCGTCCTGTGACTGGTCGCGCGAGCGGTTTACTATGGATGAAGGGCTATCCAAGTCCGTCCTGAAAGTCTTTGTTGAGTTACACCGCCAAGGACTGATCTTCAAGGATAAGCGACTTGTTAATTGGGACCCAAAACTACACACCGCTATTTCAGATTTGGAGGTGGTACAAAAAGAGGTGGACAGCCATCTCTGGTACTTACGTTATCCGATTGAGGGTGAGCGCGACCGTTTTGTGACCGTTGCCACGACCCGGCCCGAGACCATGCTTGGTGACACTGGGATCGCTGTACATCCGGATGATGAGCGATATCAGGACATTATAGGTAAGAGCGCGGTGTTGCCGATTGTTGGGCGCAAAATCAAGGTTGTCGCTGATCGGTATGCGGATCCGGAGCAGGGTTCCGGTGCGGTAAAGATCACGCCGGCCCACGATTTCAATGATTTTGAAGTGGGGCGTCGTGCAGGACTGGGCATGATCAATGTGTTCGATGCATCTGCCGTGATCACCATCGACACGGACGAATTCCGCATGGATACAGAGACGACGGAATGGGGTGACCCCGACGTCGCGATTTCAACCTTTAACGGATTAGATCGTTTCGACGCACGTGACAAAATCATTGCCGAGATGGAAGCGCGCGGATTAGTTGCAGGGATCGAGGCAAACCGCCACATGGTACCCTTCGGTGACCGCTCCGACGTGGTTATCGAGCCGTGGCTGACTGACCAATGGTATGTGGATGCCGAAACCCTTGCAAAACCGGCCATTTTGGCGGTTCAGAACGGTGATACTCGTTTTGTCCCTGAGAACTGGGCGAAAACCTATTTCGAGTGGCTACGTAACATCCAACCCTGGTGCATCTCGCGCCAGCTCTGGTGGGGGCATCAGATACCGGCTTGGTATGGTCCGGATGACGAGATATTCGTCGCTGAGAGTGAGGATGTGGCGACTAAACTCGCAGAGGCGCATTACGGGAAGCCGGTCGAACTCAAACGTGATCCCGACGTGCTTGATACGTGGTTCTCATCGGCATTGTGGCCATTCTCGACGCTCGGCTGGCCCGAAGAGACGCCAGAACTCACTCGCTATTATCCAACGAGCGTGTTGATAACAGGTTTCGACATTATCTTTTTCTGGGTTGCCCGGATGATGATGATGGGTCAGCACTTCATGGGCGAAATTCCGTTCCACGATGTCTATATCCACGCTCTGGTTAGGGACGAGAAGGGTGCGAAGATGTCCAAGTCTAAGGGCAACGTGATGGATCCACTTGAGGTGATCGACGAGTATGGAGCCGATGCGCTGCGTTTCACCCTTGCTGCGATGGCGGCGATGGGCCGAGATATCAAACTGGCAAACTCGCGGGTGCAAGGGTACCGAAATTTTGGTACGAAACTATGGAATGCTGCTCGGTTCTGCCAGATGAACGAGTGCTCGGCCCCCGGGGCGCACTTCGATCCATCTTCTATCGATCTTACCCTCAACAAGTGGATCATAGGCGGCTTGGCTGAGGCAACCGCGGACGTGACCCAAGCGCTTGAGGGGTACAAGTTTGACCAAGCCGCCGGTGCGATCTATCAGTTCACTTGGCATACTTTCTGCGATTGGTATGTAGAATTCGCGAAGCCCGTGTTCCAAGGTAATGACGAGGCGGCGAAGATAGAAACCCGCGCAGTAGCGGGGTGGACACTGCAACAAATTCTCCGCCTGTTGCATCCGTTTATGCCCTTCATCACCGAAGAACTCTGGCAACATTTTGGCGAGGAAGACGGTATGTTGATTCACGCCGCCTGGCCTGCGAACGATATTGCGCCGGTGGATCCTGCAGCTAAGGCTGAACTCGACTGGGCGGTAAGTTTCATCACAGAAGTCCGTGTGGTTCGAAACGAAGTCAATATGCCGGCAGGAGCCAAGATTCCTGCAATCCTCCGAGGTGCCTCGGACCAAACAAAAGTTCGGCTAGCCAGTCACAGTGACCAGATCAGACGCTTGGCTCGGCTCGATAAGATAGTGCTCGATGCTGATCTGCCGGAGGGTGCTGTGCAAATAGTTCTTGGGGAAGCGACCTTGGCACTGCCATTGGCCGACGTCATTGACCTCGCCGCAGAACGCAATCGACTCCTCAAGGAATTGGGCAAGCTCGAAAAAGATATCGCCGTTATTAATAAAAAGCTTGCTAACGAGAAGTTTCTCGCCAATGCCCCAGAGAACGTGGTTAGTGAACAGCATGAGCGCCGGCGTGACGCCGGCGCCGCAAAGGCGAAGATCGAGGCTGCTTTAGAGCGGTTGAACCCTGGGTAATACGATGAGCCTGCCCGGCCCCCGTGGAGGTAGGACGTAACAAAGCCCCGCGGTCGGTGGGCTTGATGCTAAACCGCAGAAATACCTGTCGCATCGGAACGGCGAAGAAAACCGGACAGCCAAATGTGGCCACGACACACCGCCGCGTTTATGCTTCGCGACGGTCATTTTCTTTAAAGAAGAGCACGAATTAGGCGAGGGGAAGAGGTTATGGACGGCAACAAACCCGATTATGAGTGGGACAAATCGAACTTACCAAGTCGGCACGTCTCCGTCGGCAACACCAGCGCACCGCACCGTGCATTTTATTACGCGATGGGAATGACCGAGGAAGAGATAGGGCAGCCATTTGTGGGCGTCGTTACAACCTGGAACGAGGCTGCCCCCTGTAATATAGCACTGTCGCGTCAGGCGCAGGCCGCCAAGATCGGAGTGCGGGATGCAGGTGGTACTCCTCGCGAATTCACGACGATCACGGTGACCGACGGCATCGCCATGGGCCATGACGGAATGCGTTCATCTTTAATTAGTCGCGAGGTTATCGCGGATTTGACCGAATTGACGGTTCGTGGTCACTCCTACGATGCGCTAGTAGGACTTGCCGGCTGCGACAAGTCGCTCCCGGGCCTAATGATGGCCATGCTGCGCCTGAACATTCCGTCGGTCTTCATGTATGGAGGCTCGATTCTACCCGGCACGTTCAAGGGTAAGGACGTAACGATCATTGACGTGTTTGAGGGTGTGGGGGCCAACGCCGCCGGTAACATGTCTGATGAGGATTTGAAAACGCTCGAATGCGCGGCATGCCCTTCGGCCGGTGCTTGCGGTGGTCAGTTTACAGCCAACACAATGGCTTGCGTATCGGAGGCCATTGGGCTTGCACTACCGCATTCGGCGGGGGCACCGGCGATTTACGAAAACCGCGACGAATACGCAGTCGCCAGCGGCCGCGCTGTAATGGAACTGATTAAGAGCCAACTCCGTCCGCGAGACATCGCGACCCGGAAGGCCTTTGAAAATGCAGCAGCGATAGTCGCCGCGACCGGTGGCTCTACCAACGCGGGCTTACATCTACCGGCCATGGCAGCTGAGGCGGGCATTGAGTTTGACCTGATGGACGTTTGCGAAATCTTTCGTAAGACGCCGTATATTGCGGACCTGAAGCCTGGCGGTAACTATGTTGCCAAGGACCTCTATGACGCCGGTGGCGTAGGAATCGTTATAAAGCAACTTCTCGATGGTGGTCATATGCATGAAGACTGCATGACTGTAACGGGCAAAACGCTTGGCGAAAATTACGGTGGTGTTGAGTTTCCAACCGGCCAGGATGTAGTGCGCTCGATAGACAATCCGCTGTCAGAGACCGGCGGGGGGGTTGGCCTGATGGGCAACTTGGCGCCGCGGGGGGCGATCGTGAAAATTGCCGGATTGGCGAATCTTTCCTTCACCGGGCCGGCTCGGGTATTCGAGCGGGAAGAGGACTGCCTACAGGCAGTGCTAAATCGTGAGTACAAGGAGGGCGACGTATTAGTTATTCGCAACGAGGGGCCAAAGGGTGGCCCGGGTATGCGCGAGATGCTTTCCACCACCGGTGCACTTTACGGACAGGGGATGGGTGACAAGGTCGCGTTAATCACAGACGGTCGCTTTTGTGGTGGCACGCGCGGTTTCTGTATCGGTCATGTAGGTCCTGAGGCTGCAGTCGGCGGGCCTATCGGCCTTCTTCAGACGGGGGATATGATTACCATTGATGCTGAAGCGGGTACCTTGGACGTCGAACTGTCAGACGCCGAACTCGAGGAACGACGTGATAATTGGGCGCCCATCGAAACAAATTACCAGTCGGGTACCCTTTGGAAATACGCCCAGACGGTAGGGGATGCACGTTACGGGGCTACTACACATCCCGGTGGCAGGGCGGAAACTCACATGTATGCCGACCTGTAGGTGGCAAAGGGTAAATGTGTTGGTGCCAAGTCGTCACAAGGTACGGCAACATCCAAAGTTTATTGTTTAGGTGATCGCTTGGATAGTTAAAGCGGGAGCGATCTCAGGCCGATTTTTCAGTTGTGTGCATTAGTCGGCCTGATGATCTTCAACCCTCGCCTAATATTTATTGAACGTTCGACTTCTTGTTTGGAACGATCCGCTGGACTTGTATTTTATCGCGGAAGATCAACTTTCCGACCCGCGGTGCGATCTCAGTCTGCCAATAAGGATCCTCGTAGACTGCTTTATAAAGCCTCTCGCGTTCCTTCTCAGAGTTAAACCGACGCATCCACACGAAGATCGAATCGTCAGCCTCGCCGTGCCAAGAGCCACAGATCACCATGCCCTTACCGATCTGAAACGGGGCGATCTCTTCGTCGAAAACCTTGAGCCACTCTTTCATTTTGTTGCGGCGAATCTTGTATTGGCGTAGTTCGAAAAATGCCATCTGAGAGGTTCTCCTCTAAGTTTTTAATGGTGTTCTTGGTATTATAAGCGAAACAAGTGTCAGCTAACCACTGTCGCCAAATGATCACCCAGTTAATTTAGTCCGAGCAGTAACTGGCCGGCATAAGCATTGATGAAGTTCGAGACCAATAGCATCAGGTAGAATGGTGCAAGCGCGCCGACAATGGTCGGCTCCAATATACGACGAAACTGCGAGGCGGGGCGACTTGGGTCGGTGATCTTAAAGGCACAGTAGATGACTGGATAAGTCATCAGCACCACGACTAGCAGTCCGACATTAATTAGGATGGTCCGAAGCGCTATTACGGACACCCAATGCGTATCCGGCCACGAAAGCCAAATGCCAACACCAACAGCAAAGAGCCAAAAGCCGATCCCGTAGGTTATTAGCGAGATACGGTAACCGCAACGGCCGAGATAGAGATCCAGGACGAGCCGTACAATATTGTTAGAAGGGTTCATCGGAGGCGTATTGGTGTCAGGCCGTTACGTTATTGTCGCCCGACACCTTGATCTTCCCATAATGGGTGTAGGACCGTTTCATGTACCAGTCAAAGTACTCCCAGTAGGTCATGGGCTCGTATCGCGGCGGGTTTCCGGGACCTGTACAGGTCGGCAGTACGTCGCCCGGCGTATCGAATCCGGGGTTTACAAAGCAGGCGAAGGAGTATCGGTCGTTCTCGGTCGGAGGCACCACACGATGGGGCGTCGCACGGAAGCGGTTGTTGGTCCAGCGCTCAAAGAAATAGCCCATGTTCACCATCACTGCGCCGTCGGGCAAATCGGGCCAAAACCAGGTTTCACCATCGGAGTCGAGAATTTGAATGCCTTCTTCCTTAGCTGGCGGTAAGTAGGTGTTGAAGCCGGTATCGCAATGAGCGTTGGATCCCAACTCGCCATCGTCGAGATCATTCTTGGGGCCGTATTTTGCGACACGGAAATAAGTATAGCTATTCTCAAAGAAGGGGGTGAAGAAGTCCGCTTCAAGCTCGAGCGACCTTGCCCAGACTGGCAGCATAGATTTTCCGAGGGCGGTAATCCGCGCCATATAGTTCTGCGCCGTCGCCTTAAAGCCGGGGACCACATCTTCAGGCAGCCAAGGGCAGGGGCCATAGAACTTCTTGCCCGCGATCACCTCGGGATGCCCCGCAGGGTAGTCTGTAGCCAGTACCAGACATTCTACAGTATTGAGCTTCTTGGAATCGTGGAACTTAGAGTGGGTCGTCAGCCCTCCGCGTGCGGGAACATAGCCTTTTTGGTCGTGGGTGACCTTCACCTGCATCTTTGTCGCTAGGGGCAGGTCGTGGAACTGCTTCGCCGCGTCATGCATCCCGTCGATCAGCGCAGCCTCAAGCCCATGATTAACGATACACAGGAAACCCAGACTTTCCCATACATCGCGCCACTGCCCGGCGACCTCCTCGATGGCTGCGGTGTCGCCCAGACGTGCCTTGCCTACATCGATCACGGGTAAGGCCTTGCGCGGCACATCGCGCACGGAACGGGCAAACTTAGATTCAGTGTGGACGAGTGACATGTGAACCCCCAATAGCCAAAGACTATAGCGTCAGGTTGTTAACTCGCACCAGACTGGGGTGTGGTCAGATGCCTTGGCCCTACCGCGCGGACCGATGTCGATCTCGCACCTTGCCAAGCGATCAGCGGCCTGGGGCGACAGCAACAGATGGTCAATCCGAATGCCGTTATTCTTCTGCCACGCGCCCCTCTGGTAGTCCCAGAAGGAATAGACATGGGTTTCTGTGTGGAGGTCACGCCAGGCATCACTGTAACCTAGGTTAAGGATTGAACGGAACTTCGCCCGAATCTCAGGCTGAAACAGTGCGTCGTTTGCCCAGACAGCCACATCATAGCAGTCGCCATCTGCGGGAATAACGTTATAATCTCCGCCGAGCACGACGGGTTCTTCGCTGCGGAGTAGATCCGCCGCATGCTTACCTAGGCGGTCCATCCATTCCAGCTTGTAGAGATATTTGTCCGTATCGATAGGGTTGCCATTGGGCAAATAGATTGAGGCTACGCGGACACTTTCATCACCGGCTTCGATAAAAGCCTCTACATAGCGCGCCTGGTTATCATCCTTGTCGCCGGCTAGGCCAGTGGACACATCGCTCAGCGGGTGTTTCGATAGGATCGCCACCCCGTTGTAACTTTTTTGGCCGTGGATAGCGCAGTTGTAACCAAGCTCCTGAATCTCCATAGCCGGGAAGTTCTGGTCGATGGTCTTGAGCTCCTGCAAGAGCACTACGTCGGGCGCCGCCTTTACGAGCCAGTCAAGGACGTTGGGTAGGCGTGCCCTGATTGAGTTGACATTCCAAGTGGCTATTTTCATTCGCCACTTATGCCTGATTGCAGGGGCCCTGAAAACGCCTATACACCAAATCTGCGACGTCCGTTCTCAAAGTGACAAGACGTGGGGTGAATACAAACAGTTTGGACTGGTTATGCCGGTTCCTGTTATCGGTGAAATGATGTTGCCGGGCATCAGTAAACAGAGAAGGAGGAGCCGCAGCCGCAGGACGACGTGGCGTTAGGATTTTCCAACGTGAAGTGATTACCACCAAGGGATTCGACAAAGTTCAGTACGCTACCGTCAATAAATTCCAGCGAGGCATTGTCGACTACTACCTTTACACCGTCGGTTTCGAAGGTCTTGTCGTCATCCTTGACAATGTCGTCGAAGTCAAACCCGTAGGTAAAGCCCGAACAGCCGCCGCCGTTAACCACTATGCGAAGCATTAAGTCGTCGCGGGCCTCTGCGGCAAACAAGCTGTTGAGCTGGGCAACCGCGGTTTCGCTGAGACCAACGCCTTTTGGAGTGGGGTCATGCTGCACTATACTCATACCATCCGTATCCGGCCGTTCAACAAAACAATATCAGGTATTTAGTCATACCATCGGTTTTGTCAATTTTCCGTTGCATTCATGAGGCGCACACGTACTTTGCCGTATATGTCGTCCGACCCTGCCGATTTGCGCCATTCAATAGCTGCCCCCGATCATTTCGGGCCCGTCCTGGCGCCGTTCGCCTGCGATCCTTTTTTAACCCGCGGGCGCCTGCATACGGAAGCGGAGAGCAGCTATCGTAGTTGCTATCAGCGTGACCGGGACCGAATTATCCATTCAAGCGCCTTTCGGCGTCTGAAGCATAAGACCCAAGTCTTTGTCTATCACGAGGGCGACTATTACCGAACCCGGCTCACCCATTCTCTGGAGGTGGCGCAGATTGCGCGGACCGTAGCTCGAGCGCTCAATTTGAACGAGGATTTAGCCGAGGCGCTGGCACTTGCCCATGACTTCGGTCATACGCCCTTCGGCCATGCGGGGGAGGATGCGCTCGATGCTAGCATGACTCCCTATGGGGGTTTCGATCACAACGCCCAGACCCTGCGCATACTGACCAAACTCGAGGAACGCTATCCAAAATTTGATGGGCTTAATTTAACTTGGGAGACTCTTGAGGGGGTGGTCAAACATAACGGACCGCTGACTGGAGATAAGGCCGAGACCGACCGAGCCATTCCCGCCGCAATCGCAGAATACGCGGCACAACACGACCTAGAGCTCGATACGTTCGCAGGTGCGGAGGCTCAAGTCGCGGCGATCTGTGATGACATCGCCTACAATAGCCACGACATCGATGACGGTCTGCGGGCCGGTCTATTCGACTTGGGCGATATCGCCGACGTACCCTTAGTCGGGCCCGCTATCAGCCAAGTATTAGAAACGCACGGGGACATCGACCGTCCGCGGCTGATCCACGCAGTCATCAGTCAGATTATCGGGACCATGGTTTCCGACGTACTTAGTGAAACGCGCCGTAGACTAGCTCATGCACACGTGGGAACTCCAAAAGAGGTACGAAGTCTCGATCATCCGGTGGTGGCGTTTTCATCAGAAATCCAGACCGCGGACCGCGCTGTAAAGGTCTTTCTCCTAGAAAATATGTATCGGCATCACCGGGTCAACCGCATGACCTCAAAGGCCCGGCGGGTTGTCTCGGAGATGTTCAAGCTTCTGCTCCATGAGCCTGAACTCCTGCCCACGGAGTGGCGGGCACGTGCCGAGGCGAAGGACGAGAACGGACGGGCGAGGTTGATTGCCGACTACATCGCGGGAATGACTGATCGATACGCACTAGAGTTGCACCGCAAGCTGTTTGACCCGGAAGCACGTTAATGAATGTTTTCAGTAACTTTTTGGATGTAATCAAAACAAAAATTGAGCTTCTTGTAGCCGACGGCACCTTGCCTGAAGGGATAGACGGAGCACGGGTCAGCGTCGAGCCCCCACGCGATCCCACCCATGGGGACCTAGCAACCAATGTGGCCATGGTGCTGGCGAAGCCCGCAGGCCTAAAGCCGCGCGATCTCGCCGAGCTCCTAGCCGAAAATCTGCGCGGTCATGAAAGTGTTGATGCAGTCAACGTCGCGGGGCCAGGCTTCATCAATTTGCGCCTAAATCAAGATTACTGGCACGATCTACTGCGGGAGATACTTGCGACCAGCGAGACTTACGGTCAGAGCGATATAGGGCAGGGACGGCCGGTCAATGTCGAGTACGTTTCTGCCAACCCCACTGGCCCCCTTCACGTAGGCCATGCCCGTGGTGCGGTCGTCGGCGATGTTCTTGCGGCACTTTTAGCGAAGTCGGGATTTGCAGTCACGAGGGAGTATTACATCAACGATGGTGGGTCCCAGGTCGATATGCTCGCCCGCTCGGTCAATCTGCGCTACCGCGAGGCACTGGGCGAAAATATTCAGGAGATCCCAGAGGGTCTCTATCCAGGCGATTACCTTATTCCAGTGGGCCAAGCGATGGCTGCGCGCGACGGCGACAAGTGGAAGTCCATGGACGAGGCCGACTGGCTCCCGGTGTTCAGGGCCTTTGCTGTGGACGCAATGATGGACCGGATCCGAGAAGATCTGGCGGTTCTAGATATCCGCCATGACGTATTCTCTTCAGAACGTGCTCTGGTCGAAGCAGGGGTTGTGGAGGCGGCCCTGCATAGTCTCACGGCCGAAAGTCTTATCTATGAGGGCGTGCTCGAACCGCCAAAGGGCAAGCTACCGGACGACTGGGAGGAGAGGCCGCAGGTTCTGTTCCGCGCCAGTGACTTCGGTGATGATACGGACCGGCCGATGAAGAAGGCTGACGGGTCATGGACGTATTTCGCTAGCGACTTGGCCTATCATCAGGATAAATTTCGGCGCGGGTTCAGGAGCCTAATTGATGTATGGGGCGCAGACCATGGCGGCTATGTCAAACGAGTCGCAGCTGGGGTCCGGGCGTTAACTGGCGGCGCGGCGGAGATTGACGTGAAGTTGTGCCAAATGGTGCGACTGTTGGAAGACGGCGAGCCGGCCAAAATGTCCAAACGTTCGGGAAATTTTGTTACCCTGCGCGACCTCGCCAACGCGGTTGGCAAAGACGTCATCCGGTTCATTATGCTGACCCGCAAGAACGACGCACCACTGGACTTCGACCTGGTCAAAGTGCGTGAGCAGAGCCGCGATAACCCGGTCTTCTATGTGCAGTACGCACATGCGCGAACCCATTCGGTCGCGAAAATGGCCGAGGAGGCCTTCAAAGACACCGACTTCACAGTGTCTGCGCTTCGCGAGGCGGACCTCACACGCTTGACCGACTCAGACGAGCTTGCACTGATCCGAGTACTGGCGGCATGGCCCCGCACCGTGGAAGGCGCGGCCGAGGCCCATGAGCCGCATCGCTTGGCGTTCTATCTCTACGACCTTGCTGCAGCGTTCCATGCGTTGTGGAGTAAAGCACGCGGAGAACCAAGTCTGCGGTTTGTCGTCGCCGAAGACGAAGATATGACGCGCGCGCGGATGGCCCTAGTGCTCTCTGTCAGGGCGGTCTTAGCGTCGGGCCTGGCCATTATAGGAGTGACCCCGGTCGACGAACTACGTGAGTGAGACGTCTATGATGGAGTCCGATATTCCTGGGTCCAGAGAATTCTAAGAGGAGTCCAAACAAGCATGGGACTGTTATTTAGGGTCTTTAGTGTTGGTGCCATCACTGTTGGCATTGCCGTACTCGCGGGGGTGGTCTGGTTTGCCTATCAGCAGGGAATCCAATCGGGAAGCGAAGAGGTAGCGCCCGTCATTAGTGCGATAGAGACACCAATAAAACGCAAACCAGGCAACCCAGGTGGACTCAACGTGCCACATCAAGACAAGCTCGTGTTCGATCGCCTCGTCCCAGGTCAGATTGAGCAACGGATCGAGCGCCTTTTACCACCGCCCGAGGAGCCTGCTGAACGCACCAAACCAGCAACCGAGCCATCTGTTCCCGAGCGCCAGGTGCGCAAATCGATGGGAATGGCTACACGAACGCATGACGGGGCAACAGTAGCGCTGAACCACAAAACCGTGCCTGATAGTCGACAGGCAGTGGTCAAAGCGACCGAGCCCTTAAATTCTAATGGCGCAGCATCCAAACCCCTTGGTGCATCTGTTCCGGATGATGAGGCTCAGCGGTTAAAGGCGACCGCGGAGTTGCCGAAAGCATCAACATCAAAAACGATCACCAAGAAGCCCCCAAAGAGTGACCTCGCACCTAAACCTGCGGTGGTTAAAACAGACATTGGCTGGCGGGTTCAGCTGGCAGCCGTGTCCAGCGAAGACCGAGCGCGTGCTGAATGGAACCGGATTAAGTCGCGGTACAGTAATGTATTGGGTGCTCTCGATCTGAATGTGCAGATTGCGAAACTAGATCAAGGAACTTTTTACCGTGTTCGGGCGGGCCCCCTTCGAGACCGCGGCGCG
>PBMH01000022.1 GCA_002722515.1 Alphaproteobacteria bacterium
TAGTCCCGCTTCGTCAGGAACGGGATGAGCAGCCTCGGCTACCGTAATTCTCTCACACGTAACACCATGTCCATAACGTGTGATCACCATCCCCTCCAAGCGCTCGAACCAGCCCGTCGCACGAGCCTCGACTTCTACCCCATGGGCCATAGCGGCAGCGGCCTTTCCGGCACCAGCAACGACGATACGGCCCCTCGGCATAACGATTGGCAGATGCGGCCCCACACAGCGAGTAGGATCAACTGCACCGAGCGCTGCTTCGAATAGCGCACCCAGTTGTCCCCGTGCGGCCTCTTCGAGGTCGCTTCTTTGCCCAAGATTGCTCACAGGTTCCTCTTGCGATCGAGCGTCAGGCCGATATTATTCCAATGAACCCTATCAGCGGCCAAATAAGAAACAAAACCGCACATATGCCGTCATAGGGGTTCCGAAACAACCAGTGCCTTTTGAGGCAGCGGGCTTTGCCTGCTGGCCCAATGCACAGGCTCGTTCGGCGACCCCAATATTCATAAACCTAGTAACTAACAAATGAAGGAGCGGGATCATGCAAGGAGCAGATACAGCTTGGATTCTGACTTCGACGGCACTGGTTTTGTTTATGACTCTGCCTGGTCTAGCCCTGTTCTATGCAGGGCTAGTGCGTTCGCAGAATGTGCTGTCGGTTCTCATGAACTGTTTTGCCATCGCGGCGACAGTTTCCATTCTCTGGTTCGCGGTCGGCTATTCGATCGCATTCGGTGACGGCAACGCATGGTGGGGCGGGCTCGGCAAGTCGTTCTTGTCCGGCGTCGGCATCGACAGCCTGTCCGGAACAATTCCGGAAACCCTATTTTTTATGTTCCAGATGACGTTCGCAATTATCACACCCGCGCTAATTGTTGGCGCGTACCCCGAACGTATACATTTCTCATTCGTCATCGCCTTCTCCCTCGTTTGGGTACTGGTCGTATACGCCCCGGTGGTGCATTGGGTTTGGGGCGCCGGCTTCCTAGCAGAGATGGGCCTGCTCGACTTCGCGGGCGGCGTCGTCGTCCATGTGACCGCCGGCGTCTCCGCACTCGTCCTCGCTATGATGCTCGGACCGCGGCGTGGTTTTCCCAACGACGTTCAACCGCCGCACAGCCCAGGCCTAACAATGATAGGCGCAGCGATGCTCTGGGTTGGCTGGTTCGGTTTCAATGCCGGTTCAGCGCTAGCGGCGGACGCTGCTGCAGGCATGGCCATGACCGTGACCCATATATCCGCAGCAGCTGGCGCTATAGCCTGGTCAGTGATGGAACTTATCCGCTACCGAAAGGCGAGCCTCATTGGCGCGGTAACCGGTATGGTTGCAGGCTTGGCGACGATAACTCCGGCATCGGGTTCAGTGGGGCCCATAGGAGGGCTAGTCCTCGGTCTTGCTGGTGGCATGGTCTGCTACATGGTGACCCAAGCCGTTAAACAGCGCTTCAAGATCGACGATTCTCTCGATGTATTTGCCGTGCATGGGATCGGAGGTGCATTGGGTACGCTACTCACAGCGTTCTTTGTCTCCGCCGCGCTTGGCGGCAATGGTCTTGCCGATGGTATGACTACCGTCAGTCAACTTGGTATTCAGGCGTTCGGGATAGTGGTCGTCGCGATCTGGTCCGCAGGACTAACGGCCGTGATCGCAATAGTGCTCAAGATGTTCTTGCCTTTCCGGGTTGACGAAGAAACCGAAGTCCAAGGGCTTGATCTGGCGCTACATGGCGAGCGCGGCTACCACAATATGTAGCCGGCCGGACCATTAGATTTAACCTCGGGGCGGTGTCGTGGAGACGCCGCCCCCAACAGCACAGGATCAAACATGAAATTTATTGTTGCGGTCATTAAGCCACACAAGCTTGACGATGTACGCGAGGCTCTGGCCCGCGTGGGCATCGAAGGTATGACGGCCAGTGAAGTAAAAGGCTACGGTCGTCAGAAGGGACAGACCGAGATCTACCGCGGTGCGGAGTATCAGGTGAACTTTGTCCCCAAGGTTAAAATTGAGGTCGCGGTCGACGACCGCGTTGTCGACAATGTGGTCGACGCCATCCGCAATGCTGCCAACACTGAGAAAATTGGCGACGGAAAGATCTTCGTCCTTGACCTTCAGTCCGCCGTTCGGGTTCGTACTGGTGAGACCGGTTCGGAAGCCCTCTAGTAAAGCTATAGCTCTTTCAGGCCTGCTCGTTGTTCGAGAAGCCTAATGGCTGCGGTGAGATTCTCTTCCCCGTAGCCCGCTTCCGCCGTGTCGAGGAAGGTTTGCAACATCACACTACCAATAGCCAGAGGCACACCTGCCTCTGTGCCCGCATCACAGATTAATTTTGAATCCTTCACCATCTGCTCTGTGGAGAACAGCGGCGAGAAATCTCGTGCCTTCAGCGGCTCCAAGTTGTAACGCACATAAGGAGAGGCGGCTACGCTCTCGCCAATCACGTCAAGCATCTGTTCCCAGTCTAGCCCACCCTTTCGACCGAGAGTTAGTGCTTCAGCCAGTACGGCGCCCGTAGTGCCTACCAGCAGGTTAACCACGAGCTTCAGATATCGTGCCTGATCGTTATTCCCAAGATAGAAATGTTGAGCACCCATCGCCTCGAATAGATTGGCACAACTCGCTGCCGCATCCTTTGGACCGGAGACCATGATAGTAAGATTTCCAGCCGCCGCGAGTGCAGTGCTTCCCGAAACCGGCGCACGTAAATACTCAATGCCGGCCGCAGCCGCTGCGGTCGCTACAGTAGCCGACGCCTGGGGTGAAACCGTACTCATATCCACATAGGTTGTTCCCGGTTTTAGCTCGGAGAAAATGCCGTCCTCGCCAAATGTAATATCGGTCAGAACCGTGTCGTTAGGGATCATGGAGACAACAACATCAGCATCCGAGACCGCGTCCTGGTTAGAGCTAGCCGCACGCGCGCCCGCGGAGACCACTGCCTCCACACTGGCCACCACCGGATCATAAACCGCCACTTTGGCACCCGCAGCAATTACGCAGCGACTCATGGGCCCTCCCATCTTTCCGGCACCAATCCAGCCTACATTCATGTTTTCTAGATTCACTGCATTCTCCGTTCCAACACGACCCACGACACCAACTTAACGCAGCACCAAAACAACTCACACCAACGTCGGCTACTTGAACTTGAACTTGAACTTGAACTTGGACTTGGACTAGGACGAGCTCATACTCGCGCGTTCGCTATAGGCAGCTTCAGCGTCTTTGACACTCGCGTCATCCTTCATGACGAAATCGAAGATCCCCTCATAGAACGGACCATTAAAGCCATATTCCGTAGCGCGCAGAGAATCATCCACCTTCTCGTAAGGAATGATCAGAGATTCTTTCACTCCGAAGACAGCGTCAGTATCAAGATACTCGCTATCACTGTTGAACATCTCCGTCTGGATAGTCTGATACCCATCCTTATAAATAAGATAATGCAGATGAGCAGGACGCCAGGAATGGCGGCCCGTGCCGTGCAATATCAAACCGACAGGGCCATCTGTAGGAACAGGGTAATCAACCGGCTTACGAGAACGGAACCAGTAGCGCCCATCAGCACCGGTTTTGAACTTTCCGCGGTAGGCGTAATCCTCATAGTCCTTCGGCTGACCAACCTGAGCCTCGTAGAACATGTTCGGAGAGGTCTGCCAAAGATCTAGAACTACTCCGCCGACCGGATTACCATCTACATCAAGCACCCGGCCCTGAAGGAAAGCCGGTTCACCTTCGTCGTCACCGAGCGAAATATCGAAGCCCATTTCACGTGCGGGCGCACCTTCACGATAGAACGGCCCCAAAAGGCTGGATTCTGTAGCGCCAGTACGAACCCTATCACCGAGAATTTCGACCAGCGCAGTCATGCCCAGCACATCCCCCAACAACACACCTTCTTCTCTCTTATCATCAGATATATGCCCAACATTCTGAATGAAACGTGCGGCGTAGAGAAGTTCGTCGGGACTTAAATTAACTTCACGGATAAAATCATGGGAGTGGCGAATCAACGCCTCCATGATTTGCTTTAATCTCGGATTTGTCTTGTCCGAAATCATTCCGAGAACCGCGTCAGTTACGTTGGATTCGGTTAAATCTCGCATCTTATCTCCTTAAACTCCGCGCCTTCGTAGGCTGCGGAATAACCCTTCTTGCACGCGCCAGAATGCGCTGAACAATGGCACCTAAGCAACCGCACCGAACTTGAGGACATGACCTCGCGGTTCTTGCCCGTCCTTCATAGGCGATCGAAGAAAATGACCGCCCAGTTGCCGCGCTAACACCCAGAACGCCAACGTATCGATCCTCCGGCCCGCATAAAACGATGGCCATGCATTACTAAAGAACCTCACAGACCTCATCGAAGCCGTAACGGTACAACCTAGGACCCTTGACGCCCGAGACATCTCCATAGCCTATATTACAAAGGAATATAGACTTCACAGGCGTTCCGACGAAAAACTCTTCATCAACGGCTGCGTTGTTAAAACCGCCCATAGCACCGACATCTAGACCGATAGCGCGAAGCGCCATAATGAAATAGCCGCCCTGCAAAATCGCCTGAATACGGCTGAACCTCTCTGCCAATTCGGCATTGCCAGAGTAGAGATCAGCCATCTCAGGCCGAATCGGATTGAACTTAGGAAAATCCGTGAAGAAAGTGTTGTCATAGGCAACGATCGCAGTGACAGGCGCGAGCATCGTCTTTTCCTGGTTCGGACCGTTCACATGAGGGTTCAATCGTTCCTTGGATTCCTTTGAACGCAAGAATGTTATGCGCATAGGCTGCGTATTCGCACTGGTCGGACCCATCCGAGCAAGGTCATAGGCCTCATGCAGCTGATCATCACTGACATCTCGTTCCTGCCAACAATTATGATTACGGGCCTGGCGAAACATAAGGTCACGAGAATCACTATCCAGCGACTGGATCCGTTTGCGATATTCTTCGATTTGGGCCCGAGCGACCTCGAGCGCTGCTACATTTGACATTCTGTTCCCATTTTTTCGTCTGGCGTCTGGCGTCGAGAGTCGTCACCAGAACCCATTCGTCCTCGAAGCTTTCATGTAAGGCTAATCCGTGAAAGTCAATTGCCATTGCCAGCCAGTTCAAGGGACGAACCGTGGTGCCGTCGTTGAGTGAACCGGGCGAATGCATTATTCAAGCATATCTATAATTCAAAGCGACCGCAGACCCGGCCGCAGCCTAAACGGAGTAAACCATGTCTGATCCCGTTGGTGCCCTGTCCGGCGTAACCGTCCTCGATCTTACGAGGGTTCTTGCCGGACCCTATTGCACGCAACTCCTGGGTGACCTTGGCGCGAATGTTATCAAGATCGAACGCCCGGGCACAGGCGATGACACACGACGCTTCGCCCCACCCTTCATGGTCGGGCCCGACGGAGAGGATACGAGCGAAAGCGCGTATTTCATGAGTGCTAACCGCAACAAGCGCTCGGTCGAGATTGACCTCACTAGTGAAGCCGGACAGACAATCGCGCGTGAACTGGCCATACAAGCGGATGTTCTGGTCGAAAATTTTAAGACTGGGAATTTGACGAAATATGGTCTCGGTTACGACAACCTCAAGGATATGAACCCCAAGCTTGTCTATTGCTCTATCACCGGATTCGGTCAGACTGGCCCCTACTCTGCTCGACCAGGCTACGATTTCTTAATTCAGGGCATGGGTGGGATCATGTCGATCACGGGCGAGGCTGACGGTGAACCCCAGAAGGTTGGGGTACCGATCGCCGACATAATGTCAGGCATGTTTGCCGCCGTCGCCATCAACGGCGCACTGCGCCACGCAGCTGTCACAGGTCAAGGCCAGTATATCGATATCGGTATGTTGGATACCCAAGTCGCTTGGCTAGTTAACCAGGGCATGAATTTCCTGCACTCCGGCCATGCCGAACGTCTAGGTAATGCCCACCCCAATATCGTTCCCTACCAAGTATTCGAAACATCCGATGGCCATATTGTGGTAGCCGTCGGCAATGACAACCAGTTCCAGACTTTTGCCCGCATTCTTGGCGAACCCGAATTAGCAGAACTCCCACTTTTCGCCACAAACGATTCCCGCGTGCGTAATCGCGACGAAGTGATAACCCATCTTCAGAGCATCATGAGAACCCAATCCTCAAAACACTGGCTCACAGAACTCGAGGCTAACAAAATTGGTTGCGGCCCCATCAACACCCTAGACCAAGTCTTCGAAGACGCGCACGTAAAAGCGAGGGAAATGGTAATAAGCGTGCCCCACCCACTGGCTGGTCCCGAAGGGGCCAAACTTATCGCTAGTCCGTTGAAGCTCTCCGAGACGCCAGTCGAATACCGGCACCACCCCCCCCTACTCGGCCAGCATACCGACGAGGTGCTACGTGAGGTGCTTGGCTACGATGACGACAAGATTTCCGGCCTTCGCAACGCTGGCGCCATTGGCTAAATGCAATTATCGGCAATCATACGTTCACCGAGGGCGAGATCGACGAAATAGACGTGGATGGCCAAGACAACCGTATTGCCGCGCACCGGAGTTCTAGATATCAGTGCCCTGGGTCGCGATCTGGGTTACGATCTTACTGGCCACATTCTGCAGTAACATGCCAATTCGCTCGATTCGGGAATCGTTTAGCCGCGCGCGCGGGCCGGTCACCGCTAGCGCACAGGCCGCACGCCCGTGCGGATTGAGGATTGGCGTTGCCACCGAGCGAATGCCCGGCGAGCCTTCTTCGTCATTAATTGAATAGCCACGCTTCTTAATTGCAGCCAATTCCCGTGACAGTGCACCGACGTCCGTGATCGTTTTACCGGTATAGGCATTCAGGCGAGTGAACTTATAGCTTGCTCTAACCTCGTAGATGGGCCGGACCGAGAGAAGGGCCTTGCCAAGGCTAGTCGCATGGGCGTCGAAATAGGTCCCGATCTGGACTTCAGATCGATGTGCACGATCGGTCGTTACCCTATCGGCGATAAAAACTTGAATTCCCTCAAGAAACCCAAGATTAACCGTCTCGTCCACATCATGCGCAAGGGCCACCAGGTAGGGATGAGCGTGGTGAGTTATACGAGCGACCATGTTCGAACGAAAGCCGAACAGGTGCATGTTGTGACCTATCCAGTAACGGCGGTCCTCGCCCTTGTAGGCGTAGCCCATACCGCAAAGCACTTCGAGCAATCGGTGAGCGGTAGCGCGGTGCAGACCGGTGGCGCGCGCGACGTCTGAGACTGCCCGCCCCTTAGTGCTATCCCCAAGGTATTCCAGGATTTGGAATCCGCGTTCAAGAGACTGGTTCTTGTATGTGGCCATGTTTCGTTTCGCCCAGTCAGAAGTGCCGTGAGGATCTCTCGCGTACAACACAACATGGTTGCACAGAAAGCGACCGGTCTTGAAATATGAGACTAAAATCGTTGGATAGCCATACCCTTCGTGCGCAGTTTGCTCCGCTTACGTGTCCAGAATCAGGTCAACCGGCTCTCCCGTTATCGCGGAGAGGTCCGCTGCCATTGTAACATCCATAACTAGCCGGGCCTCGCGCGCTGTGGCAAGGACTGGCCGGTTGAATGCAACTGCAGACACAAAGTGATTTGTCTCGTCCACCATCGCGCCTGCAAACACATGATCAACCGGTTCTCCCGGCATCGAAGAAAGCGGATAGCGAATTCCATCGGCCGCAGTATTCAGGCGAATCTCACGGTGAGTGTCGTCTACCGTCAGCGCACCATTGGTTCCAACAATTTCGATCCAGCTCTGGGAATATTGCGGGTAGCCGAGCGGAAGGACCCATCCGGAACCGGCCGTGATCGTAGTGCCATCATCCATGGTCACCATGATCCACTGATGGTCAGGTGTATTACTAACCCTACTGAAGAGCTTTCCAGACTGTTGTGAATAAACCTTTACAGGCAACCGTGGCTGCAAGCACCAAAGCAGAAAATCAATCGAGTGAGTACCCCCCATCGCCGCCGGCGACATACGGGACCGTCCCTTGATTTTAGCCCCGATCTCCCGCGTGATATTCCGGCTGACTAGGCAAGTTACCGGTTCGCCGATCTCCCCCGCCTTGATAGCCTTGTTAATGAAGGCGTATTTAGGATCAAACCGGCGCGTATAGCCGACAGCGAGTTTCAGGTCGCCAACATCGCATAACGCGATCGCTTCATCCGTCTCCTCTGGCGTTGGCGCGACTGGTTTCTCGACGAGCACGTGCTTACCGGCCTCAAGCGCAGCGCGCACAATTGGAAATCTCTGGCTTTCGGGCGTGGATGCGACGATCACTGCATCGATCTGCGGGCTGGCGGCTATCACTTTCCAGTCAGCCGTCACTCGGGCAGCACCGGTCTCGGCACCAATAGCCTCAGCACGCGCGTTATCTATCTCCGCGATATGCAACTCGTCGACCAGCGGGTTTATCGCACAGGCATTGGCCCTGATGCCGCCGACCCACCCGGCACCAATCACGCCCACGTTAATACGGGTCATTGTACATCCGCCATGATCATATCCGCCGCCTTTTCCCCAATCATAATTGTCGGCGCATTAGTGTTACCCGAAACGATCTTCGGCATTATCGAGGCGTCGACCACGCGCAACCCATCCATGCCATGCACCCGCAGGCGAGCATCTACGACTGCTGCGCTATCATCACCCATCCGACAGGTGCCTACCGGATGGTAGCTGGTACCACCCCGGGTACGGACAAAATCGAGCATATCAGTGTCCAAGACGCAGTGCGGCCCTGGCGCGTACTCGGCCCCAGTGAAGTCAGACATCGGCGCCGCAGCAGCAATCCTGCGGACGGCCTGCATACCCCCGACAAGCACCTCGGCGTCACGTGCGTCCGCGAGATAGTTCGGTCGAATCGTGGGATCGGTGAACGGGTCAGAGCTCGCGATCGTAACGGTACCTCGGCTCTCCGGCCGCAGCAGTCGAACGATTAGCGAGAAACCAGAAAAAGGGTGCAGTCTCGTACCCGCACTATCCGTACTAAAAAGGGCTAGCCCCACCTGAATATCTGGGTAAACGGCACCAGGGTTCTCGCGAAAGAAGCCGGCGGCATAGGACGCCCCCATTGTCAAAAAACCACGGCGCACAAAAGCGTAACGCAGCCCTTCCTTCGCCAAACGAAGCGGATTACCGACCACGTCATTCAGGGTTACCGGCTGAAGACAGCGATACACCAACCGCGCATTGTAGTGATCTTGTAGGTTCGCACCCACACCCGGAAGATTATGAACCACGGGTATGCCGTTTTCTCGCAAGGTCGCGCCTTCGCCGATGCCCGAAAGATGCAGAAGTTGCGGAGAGTTTATGGATCCACCAGAAATAATGACCTCGGCCCGCGCTGTCGCATTACGCTCCCGACCTGCCTGCGAATAGGCAACACCCATCGCACGGCGCCCCCTAAACAGAATACGAGTGGCGTGCGCCCGGGTTTCAATCGTTAAATTAGTTCGTCGGCGCACAGGCCTGAGATAGGCAGTCGCAGCGCTCGCCCTGCGGCCGCGCTGCAGGTTGAACTGCATATAACCAAAGCCCTCCTGCTCCGCGCCGTTGAAATCATCGTTCATCGGGTAACCACATGTGCTCGCTGCCGCCAGAAAAGCATCGCAAAGCGCATGACTATCCGTCGGATCAGAAACGGTCAGAGGCCCGCCAACGCCATGGAACATGTTCTCTCCGCGCGCCTGGTTTTCTGATTTCCGGAAATAAGGCAATACATCGTCATAACCCCATCCTGTATTGCCCATCTGTCGCCAAACATCATAGTCGGTCCGGTGCCCGCGCACATACACAAGCCCGTTGATCGAGCTAGACCCGCCAAGTACCTTTCCACGGGGCTCAGGGATCGCACGGTTCCCCGATGAGGGATGTGGTTCGCTCGTATAGAGCCAATTTACCGCTGGGTTAGCAAAATGCCTGCCATACCCGAGCGGAACATGAATCCAAGGGCTCGTATCTCGCCCACCCGCTTCCAACAACAGGACACGGTATCGACTATCCGCGCTCAACCTATTAGCCAATACGCAACCTGCGCTGCCGGCACCAACAATAATGAAATCATAGGTGTCGGGTTCACTCATGCCGGAAGTTTCACTGACGCCCCCGTGCGCGCCGCTTCTTCTATCGCCAGCGTAATTGCTAAAGTACGCCGCGCCGCGCGGGGCTCTGTATGCGAACTCGGTCGGCCGGTCATCAGGTGATCGAGCCAGGAACGGGTCTCACTTGCGACCGCCCCCCAATAATCACCAACCGCAAAATCCGCTGCGGACGTAGTCTGCATGAACATCATGTTGATGTTGTGGTCAGGGACATAACTATGCGGCGCGCCACGATCAGTGAATAGCAAGCTGTCCTTGTTGTCCGCGTCCAGCAGGATAACACCCTCGTCTCCAATGATCTCAAAGCGCGAACTCTGCCCAACCGTCGGATAGGTGGCCGGCAAAACATAGCTAATACCGAGATTGACGACGGCGCCGTTATCGAACGTGATGATCGCCCAGGTTACATCTGCTGCTTTGTGCCCCATGGCCTTGAAGACCTTCGACTGCGCCCGCGCAACAACCTCGACCGGGCGGATTCCATCAAGGTACCAGCAAGCCATATCAACGTAGTAGGTAAGGACGTCATTGACTGGGGTCGCGTCTGGCGCGCGCTTCAGTATCTCAAGTAGCTGCGCGCGTGTGTTGTAGACCCGTGACTGAATGCCCAAGATCTCTCCCAGCCGGCCTTGAAGAATTTGTTCCTTCGCTAACATCCACCGCCTGTCATGACGCCGCGAGTAGCCAACCCGCAGCTCCGATCCGGTACGTTCAACCGCGTCGATAATGGCATCAGCGTCTTCTAACGAAAATGCAATCGGCTTCTCAACAAATACCGCCTTGCCGGCCTCTAGCGCCTGAATGACAGAATCCCGATGGTCGTGTTCAGGTGTCGATATAAAAACGGCTCCAACCCGATCGTCCCTGATCGCCAACAGATTGTCGGTGGTTACCAGATCAGCTCCAGTTTTCTGAGCCAGCACATCAGCCCGGGTCCGGCTCCGGTCCGACAGGGCTAGAAAATTGACCCCCGGATGTGCTGCCGAGAGGTTCGCGCGCAACCCACCAATTCGACCGCAACCGATGACCGCCACACCAAGTGCGTCTTGCTCCATCCTAGTTCCTTCTTGTGCTTTCCGTCACGTTGGCATCGGCCTGCTCTACGGGTCAACGGCTTGGAAAGAAAAGGCCGCCCCGAAAGGGGCGGCCTCGTAATGCATTCCGTCTAGCCCCGCTATTATTCAGCAGCGGCGGCCACCGATTGAGGGAAGTCAGGAGTCTCTAGCTCTGGTAACACCTTATCCATAAACAGGCGCAACTCCTCGAGCATGTCGTCCTTTGGCTGCTGAGCCCAGTGCCAGATTAGTGTTATGTATTCACAAGGCACCTGATCATAAATCACCTGCCAAGCCTTGATAGATTCATCAACCGTTCCACCAATGAATATATCCGAATCCTTCATGCCCTGAATCAGCTCATCATCATTTCCACGCGGGAATTGCGGGAAAAACGGGCCGTAGAAATTCTTATAGATGTCTAGATCATAGTCGCGCAGCTTGCGATCAAAATCGGCAGACGTTTTAGTAATGTGCGGCCAACGCACAATATTTTGGTTCTGTCCAAGCTGAGTTGCAAACCCGCACTCATTAGCTGTTTTCGTGTAGTAGTGCGAAAGCTCAACTACCCCCTTCGTTGGCATGAAATATGTTGGATTGAAATTGTTGCGGGCGCAGAAGTCTATTGACGCTTGGCTTTTCGAAGCTGCAATAAAGATTGGCGGATACGGCTTCTGGTAGGGTTTCGGAACCACGCAGACGCGCTGCACACTGCCATCATCGCCAATCTCGCCCACCGCGCCAGCATCCCGCGCGATCTCCCAAGCAGGATAGCCCTCGACGCCCGTATCGAACGGATAAGGCGCCTCATAGAAGTCGCCTTTAATGCGAACGGTCTCCTCGGTCCAGGCTTCGATCACCTGATTTACCCGCTCTTCGAAGATTTGGCGGTTGCGGTCGTCCGCATCACTGCCGTCGGAAACGGTAGCTGGAGATTCAGTCCACTGCCCCATAATGTTAGCCCAGCGCGACTGGTAACCGCGAGCGAATCCAACGAAATACTTACCCTTCGTCAGGTGATCAATTATCGCCGTTTCTTCTGCGACACGAAGTGGGTCGTGCGTCGCAGCAACATACCCCAGAGCACCAACGCGCGCGTTCTCTACGATGCTTGCCCAATAAGCATTTAAAACGCCAGGGTTAGGTCCTACCTCGTAGCCTTCCGAATGGAAGTGATGTTCGATTGTACCGAGGCCCCATACCCCCATCTGGTCAGCTTCTTTGACGATGTCCGTCCATTCATGGACGATACGGTGGTACATCTCGTTGTCATTGCCGAGTGGACGCTTGGCTTTCCGATCCTCATCGCCGTCGGCGGGAAACATCGGGTATAGCTGAACAATTACTTTAGGTTTAGCCATTTCTAGTCCTGTCGTTTTTCTGCGATTGGGAGTGGGATTAACCTATAAAGTGACCAGCATACGCGCAAATACTAACTTCTTATGCTAGTTATAGGAATATACTATACACTGGTGCAGCTATAACAATTAAACCCGAGCTCATGGAACTCAAGCAAATACGTTCATTCGTTACCGTTTACGGCGACGGCAGCATCAATCGCGCGGCCGAACGACTGAATATCGCTCAGCCGAGCCTGAGCCAACACATTAAAGCGCTAGAGGAATCAGTTGGTGTTAGCCTTTTCGAGCGTCACGCGCGAGGCGTCCGGCCTACCCCCGCCGGCGAACGGTTCTACGAGGATTGCAGAAAAATACTCGGGGATGTCGAGAATGCCGCCCAAACCATGCGCGAGTTTTCCCGAGGAATTTCCGGCGCGCTTAATGTCGGACTAATCCCCACAGTCACCAAAGGGATTCTAGCCCAAGTCCTGCCAGACTATACGGATACCCTACCCAACGTCGATGTCCGCGTAGTTGAGGCATTCAGTGGTACCCTCACAGACTGGGTGATGTCAGGCGAACTCGATTTCGCAATATGCACCGAGCCACCGCATCATGATGGCTTGGAGCTACGTATTCTGTCGGCAGAGCCGCTGGTAATGATCTCAGGTAACAAGGCAGATATGCGCCACCTTGAGCCCATCTCCCTCCGACAACTTTCGTCGATAAACCTTGTGCTACCATCGGCACAACATAGCTTGCGGACCATGATCGAACGCCATGTTAAGCTGGGAAACATCACCCCCGGGCGCGTAGTCGAAATCGACGGCCTATACGGGTCGCTCGAGTTTATTAGGAACACCGACTTTTCAGCCATCTTGCCGGTTACAACGATCGTAGCTGACCTGGACAGTCGAGCCTTTTCAGTCAGCCCAATCGTTGACGTCAAGACAAGCTTCGAGTTCTTTCTGGTTCACCAAACGCAGAAGCCACTAACCTTGGCCGCGCGCGACCTCGTCGCGCGGTTAGAAAACTCGCTTAAGCGCTCCGCCGCCGCTTGGTCAGCAATCCGCGCGGGCGCCCCGGATGTAGCCGCCTAGTAACAAAAGGAAGAACAATGGACACTGGCCGATGACATAACTCTGTCTTATGGTTTGTCTATGGATTTTCGCCAGCTAGAGCATTTCATCGCTATATACGAGGAAGGCAGCTTTTCACGTGCGGCCCGCCGTGCTAACTGCACCCAACCGGGGCTTTCTGTCCAAATTCGAAACCTTGAAACGGAACTCGGCGTATCCCTGTTCACACGCAATCGTCGCGGCGTCGAACCAACCGTGGCTGGCAAACGCCTTTACGCCCGTGGCCTTTCTATTCTCAACGCTGTCGCCGACACTGAAATCTCCGTGCGCGAATTGGCAGGGAATGTCACTGGGGCGATCAGGGCCGGAACGGTCCCATCTGTCTCACGCAGCGCCTTACCTGCTGCCCTGTCGCGATTCACCGCAAGCTATCCGCACGTCGAACTGAGCTTGGATGAGGCATATGGCGGTACGCTCACCGAGCGGGTCACGGCAGGGGAACTCGACTTCGCCGTGGTTACCAGCGCAGTGAAGCATGAGGGCATAGACGCGACATTACTCGCGGAACATGAGCTAACTTTGGTCTCGGGCCCTGAATCAGGCCTCAAACCCTTCGAGCGCGTGCGCCTGCGGGATCTGCCGACACTCCGCCTCGTGCTACCGACTGAACGCCATGAAATCCGGAGAATGATTGATAGTCAAATCGCGCGCGCGGAGTTGACCGTTGATGCCATGATTGAGTCCGATGGCCTTAACACGACACTCGAGTATATCCGCCATTCTGGCTGGTCGACATTGACCGCCGTGGCTTCGGTTATCGATGCGGCAGATACAGGAGCCCTGATTATTAATCCGATCGTGCGCCCCAAGGCTCCGGTGGAGTACTATCTTGTGCGCCAGGCACGGCGCCCACTAACCGGCGCAGCCGACCGACTTGTCGGCTTTCTACGCGAAGAGCTCGCGGCGATCATGGGTCACTGGAAAGAACTTTCAGGTAGTAAATAGTGTTTATTATTAGTTTTTTACGGGATTTTATTAATGTCGAGTAGAACTGACAGAAATCGGGTAATCGTAACTGCGGGGGGTTCGGGCATCGGCCGAGCTATTGTGGACCGCTTCGTCGCCGCCGGGGCGTGGGTGCACACGTGCGACATCCAGCAAAAATTTCTCGATGATGTCATCGCCAGTCATGACCGGGTAACCGGCAGCCAAGCCGATGTCGGGATTCCCGGAGAAGTCGAGGCGCTTGTCGCCGACGCGCTGGAGACCATGGGCGGTATCGATGTCTTGGTAAACAATGCCGGCATCGGGGGCCCACGTGCGGCGCTAGAAGATATCAACTACGAAGATTGGGACCGGACGATCGGGGTCAATCTAAACGGCATGTTCTACTGCATCAAGAACGTGGCCCCCCACATGAAAGCGCAGAATTTTGGTTGCATCGTTAACATCTCGACGGCATCCGCCAAGGTAGCATTGCCAATGCGCTCACCTTATGTGGCATCCAAGGTAGGGGTGCTCGGCCTAACCCACACAGTCGCCCGCGAATATGGCCCCTTCGGCATCCGCTGTAATGCTATCCTTCCGGGCCTAATTGACAACGACCGCGGTCGCGGTATCGTCGCCAACCAAGCCGCCGAACGCGGTATATCTGCCGAAGAACGTGAGGCGGAATTCCTAGAATTCATCTCCCTCAAATGCTGGATCGATCCCTCTGAAGTCGGCGATCTGGCTGTGTTCCTAGCGTCCGACGCCGGGCGCCATATCACCGCCCAAGAAATCGGCATGGACGGCAACGTCGAGTGGGAAATCTAGGGCAACCTCTCTACTATCATGCCCCTGATCGATCTCAACCCGTTCGAGTTCACCTTCGCGGTCTTCGCCCTGTTCCTCGGTGGCCTAGTCAAGGGCACGGTCGGGCTGGGCATGAAAATCATCGTACTGGGTCTGCTGGCCACCATCGTCGAGCTACCCGTAGCAATCACAATCATCATCCTGCCCGCGGTCACTACCAACATCTGGCAGGTCTTCGGCGGGCCGCCACTTCGCGAAACCCTCCGGCGGACCTGGTCCCTATTTGCCATGCTCTGTGTAGGAATCTGGATCGGCACAGAAATACTCGCGGTTTCAAATCCAGCCTATCTTGCGGCCACCCTAGGGGTGCTCCTGGTCGTCTACGCCACCTATGCCTTGCGGGCGCCGCACCTTCCCTCTCCAGGTCGACACGAAACTTGGATGTCGCCGATTTTCGGCGGCCTGTCGGGTCTATTCGGCGGCATGACCGGCTCCGACGTGATTCCTGGTGTGCCCTACATGCAGACGCTCGGTCTTTCCCGCGCCATGATGATCCAGGCCATGGGAATTCTGTTCCTGCTAGGTTCGAGCATGGTCGCCATTTCGTTTGCCTACCGGGGCATTCTTACACCTGAGATCGGCCTCGTATCCGCGCTGGGCGCCCTGCCCACACTCGGCGGCTATTACTTCGGCGCGAAGATTCGTGCGCGTATCCCTGAGGAGCGGTTCCGGAGACTCCTGCTGTTCGCGCTGCTTTTTCTCGGAATCTACATCGTTGCGACCAACCTGACCTAATCCTGTAGTTCGGCCTCCCATGAATATAAAACTGCGAGCTTCCGAACGGCAGCAGATATTTACCGTGTACTAGGCTGTCCACCGCGGCCCTCTCCCGGACCGGGCAACTAACGAATTTGGGGACACCAATAAGCGCAGCGGTTATTAGATGCATGACTTCTGCCCTGCCGGCGGTGCGCCGGCCTATAAGCAGGGCGAGGGGTCGTGTCTCTGCACGTGATCTCTCTCGATGGCCCGCGCTGGTTCCCACCGATCTTCTGGGACAGCGCCCAGCTTAGTGCGAGAATCTATCCAACTTCGCGCAGATGTAACCGATGGACGGCGGATGAAACGCTAACTCGCGACGAACACGCCAGCAGCGAAGCCCTCGTCGACAACGAAGTTTGACCCATAGATTGGGTTTCCGGTTTTCGGCGACGCCAAAAACAACGCCATGTTCGCCATTTCTTCAGGCTGCGAGTAAGTCCGACCTGACGGAGTCAATTTTTCCATAAAGTCCAGAATTGGCTCGAACTCGGGATCGTTACGCACATACTCATTCATCGGACTCTCTGTGTTTCCTGGGGAAATCGAGTTGACGTGGATGCCGTCACGCGCGAGTTCCACACCCATACACTGCGTCAGCATCACCACTCCCGCCATCGATGCGCAGTAGACCGAGTACATCGGCAAAGCACGCACACCAGCAACCGAGGCCATATTGATGATATTACCTCGTTTGCGCGCCTGCATGTGCGGTACAACGGCGTTGATCGTGTGAATCGTGCCCTTGAGGTTAACATCAACCATCTTATTAAGGTCCGACTGTTTTGTACCGCCTGCCGGCGTCGGCACAAAAATGCCCGCAGAGTTCACTAAAATGTCGATTTTACCGAAATCCTTCATCACCTTAGCAACGGTCTTATTAACATCGGCCGCCTTGGTAACGTTGCAGACATAGCCCTTCGACTTGCGCTTGATTTCTTTCGCGATCTTGTTCGCCTTACGTACGTTCGAGCTAGCAACAACAGCACAGGACGCACCTTCGGATGCAAACCTCCGCGCAACCGCCTCGCCGATGCCCGATGAGCCACCAAAAATCAATGCCACCTTATTTCTTAGTTCCATGGGTATTTCCTTCGTTTTTCATGACTGAGGTCAGTATCCAGCCGAGACGCCCTCATCCATGAGCAGCATCGCTCCGTAGGATGCCCTCGCATCGTCGGAGCAAAAGAACATGATCGCCCCTGCCATCTCGTGCGGGTCCGCGAACGCGCGCTGGCTCGGCGTCTTTTCCTGGATAGTTGCGTAAATCTCGGCGTATTCCTGTTCCGTGCGCACACTCTCATTCATCGGTGTCGCGGTGTTGCCTGGTGCCAAGCAGTTCACATTGATGCCATGCGGGGCCAGTGCGACCGCAAACGAGCGAGTCATATTGATAACGCCCGCCTTCACCGCTGAATAGACGAGATAGTTAGACCGACCGGCGACGCCGGCGCCCGAGCCCATATTGACGATCTTGCCGCCGCCCCCGCGTGCGATCATGTGCTGGCCCACCCGGTCGCACATGAAGAAACACCCCTTGAGGTTCGCACCTATCATCTGGTCAAACATAGCCTCATTGGTCTCGCCGACGCGGGTTGGAAAAAAAACGCCCGCCGAGTTCACAAGGATATCGATCCGACCGAAGACCTCGACCACCTCGGCCACGAGCCGGTCAATCGCCCCGACATCGGCAAGGTCGCAGACGAAAGCGTTGCCACGGCCCTGACACCTATCAACAGTGGCCTTTGCCTTTTCCATCGACGAACTCGCCACCACCGCAACGTTGGCACCTTCTTCGGCAAACCGCACGCAGGTCTCTGCGCCGATCCCGGACGATCCGCCCGTCACCAGCGCTACTTTTCCTTCAAACCGCATTCTCTCTCCTCCAAGTCACAAGGCCGCATACATGGCATCGATCAATGGTCCTCCGAACGGTCCGGTGTTGGCGATAGGCGCCATTCGGTTTCCGCAATAGCTGAACCCAAGACCTATATCCGGGTCACCGAATCCGATCGCCCCCCCAATACCAGTGTGGCCAAAGTTTCGACGTTGTCCACCGAACGGAAATGCTTCGCAGGACAACATAAAACCACAGCCGAAGCGGAACGGCCGGTTGGTCATACGGTCCATGTCATCCCAATGCTCGCTGATAGCGTCGGCAATCAGATCAGTAGACAAGATCGTCTTCCCACCGATGGTTCCGTCGCCAGCCAGCCCGCCATAAAGGCGGGCAATGGCGCGGGCATTGCCATGCCCATTCGCCGAAGCAAACGAGCCCCGCACCCAGTTTTCGGAGTTAAAGTCTTCGTTGCGCGGCAGCGGCGCCCACGCGCGGGTAAGCGGCGTCTCGACATCACCCTTGATGCCGTCGCGCGAGGGTGTACCCGGCGTCTCGACGAACTCAGCGCGGCGCATCGCCTCTTCGTCGTTTAGGCCGATGTGGTAGTCAATCCCCAGCGCATCGGCGATGTCATTACGCCATACGTCGCCGACACCACGCCCCAGTGGCATTGAAGATCAACCCGTCCAGCAGCGGGCCGTAAGTGAAGGAATGATAGGCGCCCCCCGTCCCAGGTTCCCATTCCGGCACTGCCGCCTCCAACGCGCTGCGCACCGGGTGGATTTCCCAAAGCGAACCGGCAGGGGCCGCATCAGCATAGATGACGCCCGACTGATGCGATATGAGCGTCCGCACTGTCATCGTTTCCTTGCCGTTCTGCGCGAAGTCGGGCCAGTACGACGCGACCTGTTCTTCTAGGTCGATTGCTCCGTCATCGACGAGCCGCAGCAGGGCGATGGCCGCACAGGACTTAGTCACCGACATCATGCAGGTTATAGTATCCGCCTCCCATGGGCGGGTCCGCGCCGCATCCCGGTATCCACCCCATAGGTCAACAACCGCCTCACCGTCGATGACAATAGAAACGCAGGCGCCGAGTTCGTCGCCGCAATCGGAATCGCCCGCGGCCATATTTCGCCGAAAGGCGGCCTCCACGGCACCGAACTTCGGATCACAGTAGCCGGAAACAGAAACGTCGCTCATGCACTCACCTCCGCCCGCAGCGCCTCGGTCTCCGCAACGGCCACATCCCCGTTCTCGTCAATCGCCACTCCATAGACTTCGCGCGCCCGGGCGCGGCTAACAAACCCTTCGGCAACCTGGACACGAACCCGCTCCGGGCTACGTTCGCACGGCGGCCCAAAGCCGCCACCACCGCACGAACGCGAGACGATGAGTTCGCCTGCGTCCAGCGACACCTGTCCGACCCGGGGAACTTCTTCCTCGCGACCGTCCACCGTTCGCTTCTCCTGCCCAGCGTTCGCCGCACCCAGACCCCCACGAACTCCCTTGGGGCCGTTGATTGTACCGTCAGAATTGTAGACCAAGGACATACTACCGACCCTAGGCCCAAAGATCGCAAAACCTTGTGGCGCCCCACAATTTCGGCCCGCCCCCTCACTGTCGGCGACGAAACCTCGCGCATGTACGAAGATCGGCAACCGTAGTTCGTCGAGCTCAACAGAATCCAGGAAACACATGCCCGCATTGCCCACATGACCAATCGTCCACCAAGCGTCCGTGTGCGCACTCGCGGCACCGTTGGTGCGTCCTAAAAATACTTGATTTATATATGGCTTGCCTGTTTCCGGGTTCACCCCAGACACCACCGCCGCCGCAGGCGGACTCGACGCGCCGCACTCTGCCAGCCCGATACCCTCGGAAATCTTGGCCATCGATGCCTGCACCGAATTCGACACCCGGTCCGCGACATTCGTGGTCGCCGCCGAACAGCTGGTGGGATGCCTCGGAATTCCCACTACACAATTCTCGCGCAAATCCACATCGATGCGGCGGAAGGCACCCGCATTCTTGGGCACCGAGTGGTCGACCGAGTTGAAGACCCCGACCATCGCGGCAGTCCGCGAACAAGCCTCGGACAGGTTAAGCCCGCAGGGCATAGCGTCGGGGTTGTCGCGAAGATTAACGCGCACCCTGGCTGCATCCGGATCGACAGTAACGGAAACGTTGATTCTTATGCCTTCCTCAGGCGTCCCAGGGATCGGGTCATGGGTACTCGAATGTGACGCTGTCCCCGAGGGCACTTCGCGCAGGGCTGACATCATTCGCGCTTCGGAATAGTCGAAATACTGTTTGGCGAATGCGTCCAGCCGGTCCCAGCCGACATCCTCGGCCAAGGCGGTCAGCTCCCGCTCGCCGATGCGCGCAGCTCCGATCATCGCCAGATAGTCGCCCCACCACTGGTCTGGGACCCGGATACGCATCCGGCACATTCGAATGATATCGTCAATATTCTCGTAATTCCGCTGTACCCGGACCGCCGGGAACATTAGTGCACCCTCCTCATAAACGTCGCGTGCACGGGCGTGATAGGTTGTCGGAATCGAGTTACCAATGTCCGCTTGATGCGCCTTTGCGACGAGTGTGAACCGATGCGAGCCAGCGTCGTCCATGACGGGCACAAGAATCGTGTGATCGGCTGGGTGGGAGCAACCATGATAGGGCGAGTTGTGCAGAAACGCATCGCCGCGCTGAAACTCAGGATGTACCTCACACATCCAACGA
>PBMH01000023.1 GCA_002722515.1 Alphaproteobacteria bacterium
CTCGCCAAGGATAATCGTCTTGTTATCCAGTAGAACACCAGCTTCGCGACCACCAAACGCAAGCCGTTCGGAGACCGGTTCATATATCCAGCCTGCTTCGACCTCGCCGTTAATAACAAAAGCGACAATAACCGCAAAGATCGAGCGGCCATTTGCAAAGTTCCATGTGCCATCGACCGGATCAATAACCCAAACGGGGTCTACGCCGGATAACCGTTTAAAAATCGACTTATCAGCGAAGACAGCCTCCTCCCCAACGACCACGCTACCGGGCACCAAATCAGGGAGATGCCGGGTCAGCCATGCCTCGGATTCGAGATCAGCAATTGTTACGACCTCGCCACCGTCCTTCTGATCCACCTCACCGTCCCCAAGCGCCTTGAACCGCGGCAGAATAATGTCGTCTGCCACCGCCTTAATAAGCTCCGTCACTCGATCAAAGTTTGGAGGTGTCACACTCATTCTCTCTCCACAATATCGTCTCCGATACGTCGACGAAATCTTGCAATATCGCGCCGCGCGAGCCGTACCCTAACCCTTGCAAAACCATCGCTATCGTGACGATGAATCACCTCACCCTTTTCGTATAACCAAGCGAGAGCTGCGCCATCAGTGAACGAAACATCAAAGGTCACGACGCTCCCATCCGCCGCTAATATCGTATCGATCCGCTCCAAAAATGCAGTGCATCCCTCACCCGTCTGAGCCGAGACCATCAGTATGTCGTTGTTGTTACGAACGCGTTCGGAGAGGAAGGACCGCTCCTCATCATCTATTAGGTCCACCTTATTGAGCACTTCGACCAGCGTTGGCGCAACCTTCCCCTCCCCGTTATCATCAGAATGGGCTGCTCCGTCGAGCAGATTATCAAGTATTCCCTTGACATCATCGCACTGGGAATCAGTGTCCGGGTGAGCGCAATCGCGGACATGAACGATGACGTCGGCAGCCGTTACCTCTTCAAGAGTTGCCCGGAACGCCGCGATCAGGTCCGTCGGCAAATCCGATATGAACCCGACAGTATCGGAGAGTATGGCCGTCCGGCCCGATGGAAGTTCAAGTTGGCGCATGGTGGGGTCGAGGGTTGCAAACAGCATATCTTCCGCAAATACGTTAGCGTCTGTAATTCGATTGAACAAAGTTGACTTGCCGGCATTGGTGTAACCTGCAAACGCGATCAGCGGATAAGGCACACGCGCGCGCGCCTGCCGATGCAATCCGCGCGTTCTACGGACCTTCTGGAGTTCGAGTTTTAGTCGCGTGATGCGATCATCGATCAGCCGTCGATCAATCTCGATCTGGCTCTCTCCGGGGCCACCAACAAACCCGAAACCGCCGCGCTGCCGCTCCAGATGCGTCCAGGATCGCACCAAACGGCTTCGCTGATAACTAAGTGCGGCGAGTTCTACCTGATGTTGCCCTTCACGGGTGCGGGCACGAGCACCGAAAATCTCGAGGATGAGTCCGGTCCGATCAATCACCTTGCATTTCCATGCACGCTCCAAATTGCGTTGCTGCACGGGCGTCAGCGGTCCGCCAATGATAACAAGGTCAATGTCGCTGGTGTTAATCCGGTCACGGACCTCATCTACGAGACCACCCCCAAACAAGGTCGATGGTCTAGGTCGGTTTAGGAATACAGCGCGCCGACTAACGATAGTGAGCGAGATCGCGAGTGCAAGACCTACCGTTTCCTCGAGCTGCGTTTCAGGGCTCCGATCAGCACCCACACCCGGCCCTCGGATGACAGGCTGCAGCACAAATGCACGCGTTGACGACAATCCAATGTCATTCACAGCGGAATACTTACCTCGCTCAAGGCAAACAATTACTCGGCCGCTTCAGTTTCCACCTCATCCGCTTCGGCCTCAAACAACTGTATTGGCGTCGACGGCATTACGGTAGAGATCGCATGTTTGTAAACCAATTGAGAGTGAGCGTCCCGTCGCAACAGGACACAAAAATTGTCAAACCAGGTCACGACCCCCTGGAGCTTTACGCCATTAATGAGGAAAACCGTGACCGGTATTTTGTTTTTACGAATGTTATTAAGAAATACATCCTGGACATTCTGTGACCGTTCTGCAGCCATCTTATTACCTCGGTTGTCGTTCTTTCCTAGGTTGAATATTGCGTCATACGTGACCAACAGCTACGTGTGACGGCACCTTGATAAAACCTCATATTTTTATACGTCGTATTTCGTCGGATAGATCATCCATCCGCAAAAAAATGATTCTCCACATATTATCAAGACAGAGCCCTTGGCGACGCACACATGAACGCCAGATAACGGTTATGCAAAGCGGTACTCAGTGACCCTGGCCTGCCATTCCCGACAACTACACCGTCGATATTAGTCACCGGCGTAACGAAGTGCGAAGAATTGCTCAGAAACACCTCGCAGGCCGCACATGCTTCCTCACGGGAAAATTTTCTCTCCTCAAACGGAATTCCGATTTCGTCTGCATGCTCAAGAATAGCCTGGCGAGTAATACCCCGAAGGATGTCAATTCCCGCAGGGCGTGTAACTAAAACGCCCTCAGCAGTGACAATCCAAGCGTTAGATGAAGTCCCCTCGGTAATAAAGCCATCGCCGTCGCACATCCAAGCCTCATAAGCACCTGATTCCACAGCTGCCTGCTTACCCAGAACGTTCGGCAGCAACGCCACTGTCTTGATATCACAACGTGCCCAGCGCAAATCATCGACAGTAACCACTCTTACCCCATTCTCGAGTATCTCGGACGGGAACTCTGATATCGGACGAACAGTCATGACGAGTGACGAATGAGGGTCAGCTGGAAATTTATGGTCACGCGGCGCAACACCTCGCGTCACTTGGATATAGACAAGACCGGTCGAATAACGGTTGCGTCGAATAAGTTCACGCATCGCCAACGAAAGTGCGGCACGCGATAAGGGCAGCGAGATTCGCAGTTCAGCCAGCGAGCGTTCAAGACGATCGAGATGGGGCCCCTCATCCACGAGGCGGCCGCGAAATAGGTGAATAACCTCGTACACGCCATCCGCGAATTGGTAGCCACGGTCTTCGACGTGGACCGAAGCCCGCCGATGATCAATATAACGTCCATTCACATAGGCGAACCGCGGCACGATCGTCTCCCCCCGCGTGTACTAAAAAAACTCGAAGCTCACGGCAAACATTTTTTCTACCTTGCGGACCGCGTCCTTGGTCGCAAACAGGATCACCCGATCCCCTACATTAATTACCGTATCCTTGGTTGCCATGAGTACATCCTCGTCACGTCTTATCGCCGCAACGATCACCCCGCCAGGAAGCTTGGTATCCTTGATCGGCTTGCCGACGAGGCTGGACGTATCTCGCGCCTCGGCCTCAATGACCTCACCAAAATTCTCGCCGATGGAGTGCACCGAACGAATACGTCCACGGCGTACGATCTGAAGAATAGTCGAGACAGTGATGACCCGTGGATTCACCACCACGTCGATACCGAGCGGTGCCAACAGCGGATTATACGTATTACTATTCACTAAGGTCACTGCCCGCTCCGCGCCGTAACGTTTCGCCAAGAGTGAAGCGAGGATGTTAACCTCGTCGTCATTGGTGACAGCCACGACGGTACTCGCCTTGCTTATACTCGCCTCGTTCAGGATTTCCGGGTCAAGTGCATCGCCGTGAATAACACCGGTTTTTCCCAAAACGTGGGCGGCCTCTTCCGCACGCTCCTGGTTTAACTCGATGATGCGCGCCGAGATTCCCGAAAATTGATCTTCAATGTCCGCTGCTAGACTCTGACCAATATTTCCGCCGCCAATAATGATGACCCGGCGGGCTTCCTTCTCGTCATGACCAAACGCGGCCATCGCCCGAGGCACATGCTCGGCATCGATGATGATGTAGACCTCGTCTCCCGCCTCCAGATGGTCGTCGCCGCTCGGAACAATCGGTGTGCCATCGCGGATGATCCCGATTATTGACAAGCGAAGATCAGGGAAAAGTGTCGTCAGCTGCCTAAGTGGCGTGTTTAGAATTGGGCAATTATCCTCGCATCGCACACCGATCAGCCGCAACCGGTTGTTAGCTAACGGGATCATCTCGAACGAACCGGGCACCGTAAAGCGGCGACCGATAGCACGAGCCACCTCGATTTCCGGCGAAATGATAGCGTCGATCGGCATATGGTCGCGCGAAAAAAGATCCGACCAAATTGGGTTACGATAGGCTTGAGACCTAACGCGTGCGATCTTCATTGGAACATTAAACAAAGAGTGCGCAATCTGGCAGGCGATCATATTAACTTCATCGGCGAAAGTAACCGCTACGATCATTTCTGCATCGCGTGCGCCCGCCGCCTCGAGCACATCCGGGTGAGATGCAAACCCGACCATAGTCGTGACATCGAGTGTGTCACGAATCCGCCGGATCAGTTCCGGATTCTGATCGATAACGGTGACATCAACCCGCTCTGCCGCAAGCTCACGAGCAATGCTCGATCCAACCTGACCACCTCCACAGATAATCGCTTTCATAGGAATCCTCTGAAATCAGCCCCGAGACCGACATCCGCTATGCGCGGCAGCCTTCCGTCACCTACTCCACACTCTTTACATTTGGCCCTTTTACGCCAAGCGACTTAAGTTTGCGATGTAGAGCTGAGCGCTCCATACCAACAAACATTGCGGTCTTGGAAATATTCCCACCAAAACGGCTCACTTGTGCCTCGAGATATTGGCGTTCGAACTCTTCTCGAGCATCGCGCAATGCTAGGGCCAGAAACTCAGTATTCGAATTGCTCTGCAGCGCACGCGGGGTTTTTTCGTGAATTTCCGGCGGCAACATGTCTGCGCGAATTGAATCGCCTGTGCCGTTCGAAGACATGATGAGAAGCCACTCGATCACATTACGCAACTGGCGCACGTTGCCTGGCCAATGATAAGCCTGCAATGCAGTCATGGCATCAGGACCAACGCGTCTCGGCGGCACCCCGGCCTGCTCAGACGCACGGCGCATGAAGTGTTCTGCGAGCTTTGGAATATCTTCACGTCGTTCAGTCAGGTTAGGCACCTCGAACGGCACTACGTTTAGTCGATAATACAGGTCCTCACGAAATTGTCCGGACTGAATTTCTTCCAGCAGATCACGGGTCGTAGTCGCAACTACGCGCACATCGACTTTTATACGTTGACTGCCACCTACCCTTTCAAAAGTTTGATCCTGTAAGACCCGCACAATCTTGGCCTGGGTTTCGATCGGCATATCGCCCACCTCATCAAGTAACAAGGTCCCATTATGGGCCTGCTCAAATAACCCAATCTTCCGGCCCTCTGAACCGCTGGCTTGCCCGGACTCAACCCCAAACAGAGCTACCTCCATACGGTCGGGCTCCATTAAGGCACAACTCACAACTACGAAAGGCTGCGACGAACGCCGCGAACACGCGTGTAGCATGCGTGCAGCAACTTCCTTGCCAGCTCCGGCAGGACCGGTGATAAGCACCCGACTGCCGGTCGGCGCAACCTTATCGATCCCGTGACGCAGTTGAACGACCGGGGTCGAGTCGCCAACGAGTTCAGTCTCGGTGCCCGCTCGCACGCGTAGCTCATGGTTCTCACGTCGTAGGCGAGCAGCCTCGATGGCGCGCCTAACGATCGTGATCAGCCGGTCAGTCTTGAACGGTTTCTCAATATAGTCATACGCACCTACCTTAATCGCCTGAACAGCACTTTCGACCGAACCATGGCCGCTGATCATAACCACCGGTACATTCGGATTCTCACGGCGTATCAGGTGGAGCAGCTCCATCCCATCCAGCCGGCTGTCCTCAAGCCAAATATCAAGGATCACAAGGCTCGGCCGCCGCGCGACAATCTGTTCGACCGCCTGTTCAGCGTTAGACGCGTCGCGGGTTTCGTATCCTTCATCCTCAAGAACACCGGAAATCAGAAGACGAATATCGTCCTCGTCATCGACTATAAGAATATCTTCTGCCATGTCGTGACGTTCCGTCTAATCCTCTGCCGCGCGCCTTGCGGAAGCGTCCTGCCCCAAAACCGGTAGATTGATCGGCAGAGTTACGACAATCCGTGCGCCTGACGCATCCGTGTCGCGGTCCTCTAACAACAAGACCCCGCCATGTTGCTCAACAATCCGCGATACTATCGCGAGCCCCAGCCCCGTCCCTTTAGTGCGCGTGGTGACATAGGGTTCCGTTAACCGAGCACGTTCCTCGATAGGCAACCCGCGACCATTATCTTCCACTGTGATTTTCACGTCACCACCGGATTCTGATATCCCCAGCCTTACCCACCCGGTTTCAGTACGGTTATCACTTCGACCGACGATAGCATCGACGGCGTTCTGAAGTAGATTAGTCAACGCTTGACTTACTAGGCCGGCATCGCAGCTGACCATGACCGGGCCGTCAGAGAATGCTGTCTCAAACTTGATGTCGTTTCGCACCTGGTCTTGGAGAAAGATTGCTTCGCGCGCGATTTTTGTCAGGCTAGCCGGCTGCATTATTGGGTTAGGCATGCGCGCAAATGCGGAAAATTCATCCACCATCCGACCAATATCGCCGACTTGCCGCACGATTGTTTCTGTACATTGCGCGAAGACCTCGGGATCACTATCGATTTCCGCCAGATACTTTCTCTTGAGCCGTTCCGCCGACAGTTGGATGGGCGTCAGCGGATTCTTGATCTCATGGGCAATACGGCGCGCTACGTCTGCCCATGCAGCCTTCCGCTGAGCCGACTGCAACTCGGTGACATCATCAAAGGTCACGACGAAACCAATAACCGCACCTTGCGTATCATATTCAGCTGCGATCCTCACATGCAGAGTTTTAACGTCCGCACTGGTTTTAACGTCAACCTCACCCTCTACCTGCCGCTCAGGCATCTCGATCGCGCGGCCTATTAGTTCGCTCAGCTCTGGAACACATACACCAAGCTCGCACCCCATCAACTCATCAAGGCGTAACCCAAGCAATGCAGTCGCCGATCGGTTGGGCAAGCTTACCCGGCCTGCGCTGTCAAGACCCACAACACCGGCAGAGACCCCGCCAAGGACCGCCTCGGTAAATCGGCGTCTGTCCTCGAGCTGCCGGTTCGCCTCAGTCAGCTCTCCGCGCTGCTCGTCAAGTTGACGTGTCATCCTATTGAACGAACGGGTGAGCATACCGATCTCGTCATCGGAAAGTCTGGCTTCAGGAAGTCGCACGCCGAGATTGCCCGAGCGCACCATTTCCGACGCATGGACGAGACTCGCAATAGGTCGCGTAAGGCGGTTGGCAAAAACGAATGCGAGACCAACTGCTGTCATCAACAGAAGCAAGGTGACAATCACGAAAATTGCGGCCAGTTCAATCTGAAGCGCTGTTAGTTCGGATTCAACCAGCTCATAGTCGCGCGCCGCACGCTGGGTAGCGTCGCGCAACTCGAGAACATTAGGATCAATAAAGCGCCCAACGTATAAAAAAACCTTGGGTTGCACATCGAGGCCGATGAGAGCACGTATTCGGTCCCGGTCTTCCGCCACCAAGACCACGGGCTGTCCGCTACTCGAATCCACGAGAGCCCATGCGGGCGGTAAATCAAAACTGAGCGATGACGTGAACCCTGCCTCGGTCAGCGTCCGCTTAAACGGATCGAGCAACAACGCCCCATGTACAGAGTGGCGCTCGGCAAGGATCTCAAGACTGCGTTGGGTACGCCGGCTGTCGGTCGCAACCCTTGGCCAGATCCGGTTCAATTCCTCGCTCATCGCTATCGCGTCCGAACGAAAAGTTTGTTCATGTTCGCTTAGATAAGCCTCAGAAATACGTACAGAACCCTCTACCGCTTGCCGTACCCTGTCGCTGAACCAATTCTGGATCGTGACGTTGAAGAATAGCGCCGCAAGCACCACCGCGAGTATCGCCGGGACAATAGCTACAACAGAAAACAGACCAACAAGGCGGACGTGTAACCTTGCGGCCGCCAGTCCGGACCGTCGCTCGCCCCACATGCGCACGAGCGCCTGCACGACAAACGCCCCAAGAGCCAAGACCAGCAATAAGTCAATCGCCACCAGCACGTCCAGTGCGGACTTGCCCATGCCAAAATTGCTCTTACCCGCCAGCGTGAGAAAAGTAGCGATCGCAGCGCTCACACCCACAACCATCAACACAAAAGCCAGCCGCCGACCGATATTGGCGCCCCCTGCCCACATCGCAATCCGCCGTAACGCCGCAGCATCACGGCGCCCAGCAGCACCCGAAATTTTCTGGGATGCGTCAGACGTCGACTGCAAGGTGTTTCCGGTTGCCTTCGTTGGGCTTACATCATCGGTCATTCAATGCTCGATAAGTAGACGTGCTCGTTCCAGACTCACATGGTGCACCAAAATGGATTTCCATCCCAAATGCCGGCCCGACCGGTCAGTACGCACGATGTCCTATTTTAGGCCCCGCACAACATCAATGTCTAACTCACGGATTTTCTTACGTAATGTGTTACGATTGAGTCCTAAAAGCTCTGCTGCGCGGATCTGATTGCCGCGCGTTGCCTCAAGCGCCACCGTGATTAATGGACGCTCCATCTCGTGCAACACCCGACCGTATAGACCGGGGGCCGGTAGGCCATCATGGTGCGCTGAAAAATAGGTGCGCAACTGGCGCTCAACCGAGTCAGACAAGGAGCCCTCTTCACTGCCCACTTCTCCTGCACTCCCCGGGCCAGCCTGTGCCAGTTCAACTTCAACAGTTTCGAGGCTAATTACTTCCTGGGTATATAGCGCGCTGAGACGCTGAACCATGTTTTCTAGTTCACGGACGTTACCAGGCCAACGGTACTCCTTGAGCCGCTGGATAGCTTCCGGAACAAAGGTCTTAGGAGAAGAATCGACCTCCTGAGAACGGTTCAGAAAGTGACTGACGAGCTCGGGAATATCCTCAGAACGCTCGCGCAACGGAGGTATCCGAACCGGCACCACATTCAGTCGGTAGTACAAATCTTCTCGAAATAGCCCTTGGCGCACTGCGAGGCGCAGGTCGCGATGGGTCGCCGCGATGATCCGAACATTCGTCGAGATCGGTCTGCGGCCACCTACGGTCGTATATTCACCCTCCTGCAACACACGAAGTAGGCGCGTCTGGGCTTCGATCGGCATGTCACCGATCTCGTCCAAAAACAGCGTTCCACCCTCTGCCTGCTCGAAGCGCCCAGAGTAGCGGCCCGTCGCACCTGTGAATGAACCCTTCTCATGCCCAAACAGCTCGCTTTCGATAAGCTCGCGCGGAATTGCAGCCATGTTGATAGCCACGAACGGACCAAAGCGGCGCTTGCCATAATCGTGAAGTGCTCGCGCAACGAGCTCCTTGCCTGTCCCAGACTCACCAGTGACCATCACGGTCAGGTCGGTATTCATCAACCGCGCCAGAACTCGATAAATGTCCTGCATGGCTGCCGAACGACCGATGAGCGGCAACTCCTCATCCTCACCGGGCACAACATGTTCCGGTTTCGGCGAAGACGCGGGTACCTCAGACAGCGCCCGCTTTACTGTATCAACTACTTCTTTAAGGTCGAAGGGCTTAGGCAAATACTCGAACGCACCACGCTCGGTCGCCCGAACTGCGGTAAGAAGTGTATTTTGGGCACTCATCACGATTATACGAAGATCGGGACGGATCTTGCGGATACGCGGAATGAGATCTAGGCCGTTCTCATCCGGCATAACCACGTCAGTAATTACTAGGTCACCTTCCCCTTCGGATATCCAGCGCCAAAGGTTCGCAGCTGTTCCTGTTGACCGAACATCGTAACCAATTCGCCCAAGCGCCTGACCAAGAACGGTCCGGATACTGCGATCATCATCGGCGATCAAAATCGTCGCAACAGTCATGTCACGACCCCGCCTCGGCCTCAACAACCGGCAGCATCACCCGGAACGCACTGCCCCCGCTGTCACTCTCCAGATCAATCACTCCCCCATGATCACGGACCAACTTAGCCACCAGGGCTAGCCCCAACCCGCTACCGTTCCTCTTCGACGTGACGAATGGGTCGAACAGATAGGGACGAATGTCCGACGAAACACCCACACCATTGTCCCTGATAGTAATTTCAATCGGAAGGTCGACACGCTCCTCCATACCTGGCAATGCGAGGCGAAGGCCGTGCCTATAACGAGTTTCGATCCGAATCTCGCCATCCGCGCCGGCAACAGCTTCAGCCGCATTTTTGACAAGGTTAAGAAAAACCTGCACTAGCTGATCACGGTTGCCAAATACCATCGGCAATGACGGGTCGAACAACGGAAGAAACCGGATATACCGCGCGAACCCGCTTTCCGCCGACTTTTGGACCCGATCGAGCACCTCGTGGATGTTCACCGCCTCACGGTTCGGCAGGCGCTCATCGGAGAATGCTTCCATACGATTAACAAGCGAGACAATTCGATCAGCCTCATCACAGATCAATTGCGTCAGTTCACGCCCGTCGTCATCGACACCATCTTCCAAGAGCTGGGCGGCCCCGCGGATGCCCGAAAGGGGGTTCTTGACTTCATGTGCCAGCATCGACGCCATCGCGGTGACCGACCGCGCGGCCCCTCGATGCGCGAGCTGACGATCTATATGGCGCGCAAGCGTTTGTTCGTGAAGGCTCAAGACCACCAGCGCGGAACCGTCAAACAACGGCTGAGACTGCACAGCCATCTCACGTTCGGTCAGACGCGGCCCGTCGATTCTAATACCACGCTCTGCACAACTTGCACCATCTTGACGAGATTTTTTAATCATAAAAAACAGTGGGTTATCAGGCATTATGTGTTTATCAAGAGAGTGTCCGACGATACCGGAGGCCCCTGCCTCGAAAAGTTGTTCGGCCGCGTGATTAACGTAGCAAACTATGTTTTCTTCCCCGACCGCGATTATGACGTCGGACAGAGAATTTAAGACCAACATCGGATCAATATCGCCGACAACACTAGCGGACCTTGCGGCTGTCGTACCATTAACAGGAGATGTCATTGCGCGACTTCCAGTGACCGATCATGGAACCGACGCATTTCTTCAAAGATCACATCCTGATCGAGCGTGTTGTTAACTACATTTCGAAACTCCGAGGCGCCCGGTAACCCTGACAGGTACCAACCGATATGCTTACGAGCATTGCGGATGCCGTTATTTACCCCGTAAAGGCTCAGCATGGCGTCAACGTGTTCTCGCAGGATCATCCAACGTTCAGGGATATTGGGTTCGGCGCGGGTTTGCCCAGTGATGAAGTGATGCGCCACGTCTCCTGGGAACCAGGGGCGCCCCTGCGCTGCCCGACCGATCATTATCGCATCCGCACACGATCGCTCAATGCAGACATAAGCATCCTCAATTGAACGAATATCTCCATTCGCCACCACCGGGATCGAAACGCTATCCTTGACACGGGCAATAAAGTCCCAATCGGCTGTTCCGGTGTAAAATTGGCAGCGGGTGCGACCGTGCACCGTAAGCATCCGAATTCCAAGATCTTCGGCAATTCGAGCGAGCTCGGGTGCGTTGCGGCTGGCATCATCCCATCCGGTCCGCATTTTCATTGTTATCGGCACCGCCACTGCCTCAACGATAGAGGCCATGATCTCAGTCGCAAGCGGGAAGTCGCGCATAATCGCCGATCCACTAGCCTTCCGAACGATTTTCTTAGCCGGGCAACCGAAGTTGATATCAATTAGGTCGGCGCCGCGATCAACAGCTATTCGGGCTGCTTCGGCCATGATATGGGGTTCAGTTCCCGCCAATTGGATCGACGCCGGGCCCTCGGTGCGGTTAAACCGCATACGCCGACATGACTGTCGGGTATCAAGAAGCATCTGGCGACTGGCGACCATCTCCGATACCACCATTCCAACACCAAACCGTGCGGCCAAACTACGGAACGGTTGATCACTCACGCCCGACATCGGCGCCAGGATAACCCGGTTTTTAATTTCGACAGGGCCGACCTTAAATGGTTTAGTGAGTTCCAATGTCATATTGACTATTTTTTATGCATTTCGTTTTTATGGTCATCATTTGTGCATAATACGGATATTTGTGCGCCGCAACAAGACTGTTATTCGGCAGCTAAGCCATAATCACGTCGGTGACAAATTTGAGACCAGGATATGCCAGCGTAATTGAAAGATACCCCATTAGCACAACCCGGGTAGCGCGGCGCCCACGAAGGCCGCTGGTGACATTTAGTATGAGCAACAGACCAATAATGCAGAAGGTCAGAATGGAAAGGGTTGTCTTGTGATCCAGTGAGATAAGCGAGCCATTCGCTGAAAACTGAGTTGCCATACCCGTCAGCAAACCGGCCCCCAACACTATTTCAGAAGCAAACAGCAAGCGAGTTTGCAACACCTCAGCATCCGCGATGGCAGGCAGAATTTCAATCCAGCCAGAAACTTTTCTGGCTCGCAGTGCTCGTTCGCGAAACCAGACGGCGAGAGATGCAACTGCAGCAAGACTGACCAGAGCATAGGTCACCAAAGACAATCCTATGTGCACTCCCAACCAACCGACCACCAAGCCCGGTTCAAGGGGCCGGCCCGGAACCGACGACCAGACGAGGGCGATCAACGCTAAAATCACCAGATAAGGGAGCAGAAGCCCACTGAGACGACGCGCGGCCTCCGATAACAGGCAAACCAACAAATACAGGAGCATCGTCGCAGAAATTATGGTCCAAAGGGTTGCGCTGAATCCTGTGCGCCAGGTTTCTGCAGTAAGACCTAGGTCGAGCACCAAAGGGCCGACCGCTGCCACTAGCATGAGTAGCCAAAACACGCTGCCCATCTGTGGCTCACTGTAACCGCGTCGACTATACGGTAAAACTGCTGCCGGCAGCAGCGTCAGCAAAGCAGCAATGCCCAGTACGATTGATCCATCCATGTCGGCATCATACGGCGGTACACCGCGCCGGTCATCAAACTGTCTCGTATGTTTTCGACTTTACCGCGTGGCGCAAGCGCAACCCTTGGCAAGCCTCGGACGGACGACTAACGTGCGCCCGAGTTTTCCATTTGGAGTGGCCGAACGTGCCCCAGACAGTCGCCCTCATCGTTGCCGCCGGTCGCGGCTCCCGCATGCCCGGCGAAAGCCCGAAACAGTACCAAGATCTGTGCGGACGCACTATTCTCCGCCACGCACTCGAGGCTTTCGTAATACACCCAGATATTACCGACATTCGTGCCGTCATCCATCCCGAAGACGCTAACAGATATGTTGCGGCCACACGGGGGCTGACCTTGGCCCCACCCGTGATCGGCGGCAAGACGCGCCAAGAATCGGTCCACAATGGCCTCGCCGCGCTGGCGTCCGGCACTGCACCCGAGCAGGTTCTAATCCATGACAGCGCGCGGCCGTTTGTTTCTCTAGCCCTAATCGACCGAGTAATCGGCGCGTTAAGTACCGCCGACGGCGCTATCCCGACCCTCCCAGTCAACGACACAGTCAAGCGGGCAGCCGAGGGACGGATCGCCGCTACCCTCGATCGCGAAGGCTTACACCTCGCCCAGACACCCCAGGGATTCTGCTTCCCCGCGCTACTAGAGGCCCACAACAGGGCAGCCGCAGACCGGTCCGTCTCCTACACGGACGATGCCTCGATCGCCGAAGCCGCGGGCCTGCACGTCGCCGCAGTCGACGGCGACGTGGCGAATATCAAAATCACTCATGTTGATGACATGAGCCGCGCGGCCGCTTGGCTCAGGGGCGAACGCGAAACCAGGGTTGGCTCGGGTTTCGACGTACACGCCTTCGGTCCCGGAGATGCGGTCCGGCTTTGCGGCGTAGATATACCTCACGACCGTGCACTCGACGGTCACTCCGACGCCGACGTCGCACTCCACGCACTAACTGATGCCATTCTCGGTGCACTAGGCGATGGCGACATCGGTTCGCACTTCCCCCCCTCAGACCTCCAATGGCGTGGCAAGGATTCTATGCATTTTCTGGCTCATGCTGCAGACCTTCTGCGTACACGGAACGGTGCACTGGTCCATGCCGATCTAACAATCATCTGCGAGCACCCCAATATCGGCCCACACCGCGAAGCGATGTGTACCCGGGTCGCGGAGGCGCTCGCGGTAGACCGAAACCGCATCTCAGTTAAGGCGACGACCACCGAAGGGCTGGGCTTTACCGGCCGCGCCGAGGGCATCGCTGCCCAGGCCAGCGCTACTATCAGTATCAAAGTAGGCCGATGACCCACGACCCTCAACCCGACGCACCCGACCCTAGGGTCGCACGTATGATTGCTACCTTGTTCGGCGCCGGCGATCTGCCGTTAGCGCCTGGCACCTGGGGCTCGCTAGCGGCGATTCCCCTAGCCCTTTTAGCAGTGATCATCGGAGGCCAGCTCCTTCTGGCGGCCCTCATCCTCATCGGCTTCGTCATCGGTGTCTGGGCCAGCGGGCGCCTCGCGGCGTTTCACCGCCTCCGGGACCCACAGCGCGTTGTCATCGACGAGGTAATCGGCCAATGGGTCGCTATCTTACCGTTGGCGCTCGACTGGCGCTTTTACCCTGTCGCCTTCGTGCTGTTCCGCTTCGCCGATATCACAAAACCCTGGCCACTAAAGAGCCTAGAGAGGCTTCCGGGCGGGGTCGGCATCATGGCCGACGATGTCGGCGCGGGCGTTTATGCCGGAGCCCTCACCTGGCTGATCGCGGTCTGGTTCGGCTCACAAAACACTCTCCCCACCCTGTTCGGATAAGACATTATGGTTGATGCCCAACTCATTCATGATTCCGCAGAGTTACTGGAACTCTGCCGCAGGGCGAACCTCAAGATCGCAACGGCAGAATCCTGCACTGGCGGGCTGATCATCAGCTGCCTGACCGAGATCGCGGGCTCCTCCGACGTGGTAGAGCGCGGCTTCGTGACCTATTCAAACGAGGCGAAGATGGAGATGCTTGGCGTCCCAAGGATGCTAATTACCCTGCACGGTGCCGTCAGCGAACAGGTCGCGCGCGCTATGGCCGAGGGCGCACTTGCAAGGTCACTTGCCGACCTGACAATTTCAGTTACCGGTATCGCCGGCCCCGGCGGGGGCACCAAGGACAAACCCACAGGTTTAGTACATTTCGCGAGCGCCGGCCGCGGCCGCCCCACAATCGCCCATCACGAGGTGTTTCCCGGCGACCGTGCGGCGGTCCGGGATGCAACGGTGCAGACGGCCTTTACCATCTTGCGCCACGCTGTGCAGGGAAAGTCCTAGGCAAACGAGCAGGAAACAAGCGACATGTCGGACAATGGAATTAACAAGGCGGCCTTCGATAGCCGCGACTTCTCGCCAATCTTCGATCATACCTCTATAGGCGTACCAGACATCAAGCGGGCAATGACCTTCTATGAGCCGACCCTAGCGACGCTAGGGCTTGAGGTGGTCATGGATAAGGGTTTCGCCGTCGCCTTCGGCAATGGCAGTGGCCGGCAGTGGCTCTGGATCAGCGAGCCAATCGACGGGAACACGAAGGTGGCCTCCAACAACGGCGCCCATTTCGCGTTGATCGCGGACTCACGAAAGACGGTCCGATCGTTCTACGAGGCCGCCATGGCAAATGGCGGGTCTGACGGTGGCGCCCCCGGCCTGCGTACGGAATATATCCCAACCTATTACGCTGCGTTCGCAATGGACCCCGTTGGAAACAAGGTAGAGGCGGTCTGCCGAAAACCGGAAGATGACTAGTCCGTAGACAACGCCAGCGGCTCGTACAGATCCCCCGCCCGTTTCTCGAAGGCGCCGACCATCCGACTAATGGCCTCGTGGAAAAGCGCACCTATCATCTTCTCGAAAATTCGGTTTCGAAACTCAAACTCCACATAGAAATCGATCTCACAGCTACCGTCATCGTGCGGCACGAAGATCCAGTGGTTGCGCAAGTATTTCAGCGGCCCATCGACATACTCGACGTCAATTCTCGCGTTACGGCCGTTCCTTTGCGGCGCTAGCGTAACCTTCGAACTAAAACGCTCACGGATCAGCTTGAAACCTACCACCAGCTCCGACCAGACGATTTCCTCCGCCGCATTCTGCTCCCGTTTGCGATTTCGTGCCGCAAGGCACCAGGGCAAGAACTCCGGATAACTCTCTATGTCCGCTACCAACGCAAACAACTGGTCCGGTGTATAGGGAAGCGGACGAATTTCCTTGTGGGACGGCACGCGAAAACGAACCTAGGAATCAGCCGGCGTCGGCCAGCTTAGCCTCGCGGGCATAGCGCAACTTGGCAAAATCGTCCCCAGCATGATAGCTCGAACGGGTCAGTGGCGTGGCCGAAACCAGCAAAAAGCCCTTACCCCGAGCCATCCTGGCGTAGCCCTTAAACTCGGCCGGCGTGACGAATTTATCGATCCTAGCATGCTTCGTCGTGGGCTGCAGATACTGCCCGATGGTAAGAAAATCCACTTCGGCTGCCCGCAGGTCATCCATCACCTGGCCGACCTCCTCGCGGGTCTCACCTAGCCCCACCATCAGGCCGGACTTGGTGAATATTTCAGGTACCTTCTCCTTGATACGTCGTAACAAATCTAGACTGGTGAAGTAGCGCGACCCCGGGCGGATCGTCGGATACAGCCGCGGCACCGTCTCAAGATTATGGTTGAATACGTCCGGCGGCGCGGCTGCTAGTGTGTCGATCGCACCGGCCTTGTGCTTAAAGTCAGGCGTAAGGATCTCGATTGTAGTTGCCGGCGCGGACGCGCGCAGCGCCCGCACTACTTGGCCGAAATGATCCGCCCCACCGTCGTCAAGATCGTCGCGATCGACCGAGGTCAGAACTACATGCTCTAGCGCCATCCCGCCTACCGCCATTGCGACGTTAGCCGGCTCGTTCGGGTCCAGCGGTTTAGGTACACCTGTAGCCACGTTACAAAACGCACATGCCCGCGTGCAGGTGTCGCCCATGATCATAATCGTGGCGTGTTTCTTAGACCAACACTCGCCAATGTTCGGACAGGCCGCCTCCTCGCAGACCGTCGACAGACTGAGATCACGCATCATTTTGCGGGTTTCGTGATACGCCTTACTGGTCGGTGCCTTCACGCGGATCCAGTCAGGCTTCCGTTGAATTGGATTGTCGGGCCGGTTCCGCTTCTCCGGGTGCCGGAGCGCGGGGTCTATGGGTTTATCGCGAACGAGGGTCGAGGTCATAGATTAGAAATGGATCGTGCGGCCGCAAGCGTCAAGCACGGACTCGTGCATCATCTCGCTAAGAGTTGGATGAGGGAAGACCGATTCCACAAGCTCGTGCTCGGTCGTCTCGAGTGTCTTCGCAATTCCATAGCCCTGAATCAACTCGGTTCCCTCGGCCCCGATCATATGTGCCCCCAGCAATTCTCCAGTACCAGCGTCGAAGATCGTCTTGATCAGACCCTCGGGCTCACCCATCGCAATCGCCTTGCCGTTACCCTGAAACGGGAACCGCCCGACCTTGACCTTGCGGCCAGATTCCTTTGCCGCCGCCTCGGTCATGCCGATCGAGGCAACCTGGGGTCTGCAATAGATACAACTTGGAATGCGGCTCGTATCCAGCGGATTAATATCCGTGCCACCTGCGATCCTTTCTACTGCAATGATCCCCTCATGGGAGGCCTTGTGGGCGAGCCACGGCGGTCCCGCCACGTCGCCAATAGCCCAGACACCCGGTTCGGCGGTCTGCCCCCATTCGTCAATAACGATGTGAGAGTTCTCGACTTTTACCTTAGTACCCTCGAGACCAATGTTCTCAACATTCCCGACAATGCCGACAGCCATAATTACACGCTCGACCTCGATATTGCGGACTTTGCCGTCCTTCTCGAGGGCCGCCGTGACTTTATCCGACTGCTTCTCGAGCGCCTTCACCGATGCACCGGTGATCAACACCATACCCTGATCCTCGAAGGCCTTCGCTGCGAGACCGGAAACCTCCTCGTCCTCGATCGGCAGAATCCGGTCTGCTAACTCAACCACCGTCACCTCGGCCCCCAGGGTGCGGTAAAAGGAAGCAAACTCGATGCCGATCGCGCCAGAACCAACCACCAAAAGAGATTTAGGAAACTCTTCCGGTACCATCGCTTCGCGATAGCTCCAAATCTGTTTTCCATCCGCCTCCATTCCAGGGAGCTCCCGCGCCCTTGCGCCCGTTGCGAGCAGGATATTCTTGGCGATCACCTCAGCGACCTTCTTACCGTTTTTTGTAACAGTGAGCCCTTGGTAACCGGCCTTGCCGCCCACGAGCTTGCCCCAACCGTCGATGAACTCGACCCCGTTCTTCTTGAGCAGGTAACCGACACCCTGGTTGAGCTGACCGGCTACTACGCGAGAACGCTCCACCACCTTCTTTATGTCGAATGCCACATTGTCGACCTTAAGGCCGTAGGCCTCGGCATTCTGCATATAGTGATAGATCTCCGACGTCCGCAGAAGCGCCTTGGTGGGAATGCAGCCCCAGTTCAGGCAAATGCCACCCAGATGGTTAGCTTCAACAACTGCCACCTTCATGCCCAATTGCGCGGCGCGGATTGCCGACACGTACCCACCGGGGCCACCGCCAACAACAACCAGATCGAACTTCCTTTCCGCCATGCGAATATCCCGGTGTTATAGCGCCAAGAGCGGGCCTACAGTAGAAGCCCGAGCGGCTCCTCGATCAGTTCCTTAAGTGTGGCCAGATACTCGGCACCAATCGCGCCGTCGAGGGCTCGATGATCCACCGATAGAGTGAGCGACATGACGGTAGCGACCGCCAATTCCCCGTCACGAACAACCGGGCGTTGCTCTCCAATGCCAACTGCTAGGATCGCGCCCTGGGGTTGGTTGATTACCGCCTCGAAATGCTTGACACCATACATACCCAGATTGGAGATCGTGAACGTCCCGCCCTGGTACTCCTCTGGAGCAAGCTTGTTATCCCTCGCCCGGGCAGCTAGGTCGGCCATCTCTGATGAGATCGCCTTCAGGCCCTTGCCCTCGACTCCACGCACGACCGGCGTTATCAGCCCGTCGTCGATAGCGACGGCGACCGAGATATCTGCGCGCTTGTAGACCCGAATCCCCTCGTCAAACCACCCGGCGTTCGCCCGGGGAACATCCACAAGCGCCGCAGCAGCAGCCTTAATAATCATGTCGTTGACTGAGATTTTGAACTCGCCGTCTTTTGCCCGAGCGTTCAGGTTCTTGCGCGCCTCGAGCAACCGGTCGATCTCGCAGTCCACAGTCAGGTAGAAATGCGGGACCTGCTGCTTTGATTGGGTCATCCGCCGGGCAATCACCTTGCGAATGTTGGACAGCGGCAACACATCGTATGGCCCGTCGCCTTCGGCAAAGACTGCCGGCGTGCCCGCAGCCAGTACCGGCGCGCCCACGAAATTCTCAATGTCGGCCTTGACGACCCGACCGTTGGAACCGCTGCCCACCACCTGCGCTAGGTCGATCCCCTGCTGGTGCGCTAGACGCCGTGCCAGTGGGCTAGCAATCACTCGATCACCCGATTCCGCAGCCCGGCTCGTGGCGAGATTCGGGGCCTCGGGCGCAGGTGCGGGCGCTGCAGCCGAGGGCTGGGGCGCAGGTGCTGCAGGCTTACCGCCGGCATCGAACCCATCTAGCGCCGTATCATCCTCGCCGTCTTGCAGCAATACAGCGATGGGCGTGTTGACCGGAACTTCTTCTGCGCCTTCGGCGACCAAAACCTTCGCAAGGACACCCTCATCTACAGCCTCCACCTCCATAGTCGCCTTATCGGTCTCGATTTCGGCGATAACGTCGCCCGGCACGACCACGTCGCCTTCCTCCTTAAGCCAGCGCGCGAGATTACCTTCGGTCATGGTCGGCGATAGGGCTGGCATGAGAATAGAAATCGGCATTAGTGATTCCTCTGGCTGCGGTGCGCAACGATCATGTCTTCCGCACCCCGTTCTCTTATTGCGTTATCGAAGGCCCGCGGCCTTATTCCTGCAATATACTGCTTCAACTGCACCAAATACTGGTTCGTCACGCTAGCTTTCAGCCACCCTAAAAACAGCATCGGCTAGTCCTTGTAACAAACACGTTTCGCGGCCTCAGCGATCCGATTGACCTGCGGAAGCGCAAGTTTCTCGAGGTTCGCCGCATACGGCATCGGCACATCTTCGCCGGTAACCCGAGTTACCGGTGCGTCGAGATAGTCGAACGCGCTCTCCATCATCTGCATGCCGATCTCGGCACCGATCCCTGCGAACGGCCAGCCTTCCTCGACCGACACGATCCGGTTGGTCCGCTTAACGGATTTGACGACCGTCTCCGTGTCTAGCGGCCTGATCGTACGAAGATCAATCACCTCGGCCTCAATACCCTCGGCAGCAAGCATATCTGCGGCGTCTAGTGCCTTGCCGACCATCAGGGAGAAGGCTGTGATGGTCACGTCGTCCCCAGCACGCACTACCTTAGCCTTTCCAATTGGTACGGTAACCTCGTCATCCTGCGGTACGTCGAAGCTGCTTCCGTAGAGCAACTCGTTTTCAAGAACGATGACCGGGTTTGGGTCGCGAATCGCTGACTTGAGCAATCCTTTCGCATCTCCAGCTGTATAGGGAGCCACAACCTTGAGGCCCGGGCAATGCCCGTACCAGCTCGCATAGCACTGCGAATGCTGCGCGCCGACACGCGACGCCGCTCCATTCGGGCCCCGGAATACAATCGGGACATCCATCTGGCCTCCCGACATGTAGAGAGTCTTGGCGGCCGAATTAATTATTTGATCAATTGCCTGCATCGCGAAGTTAAAGGTCATGAATTCGACTATAGGGCGCAGCCCGTGGTACGCTGCCCCCACACCGAGTCCGGCAAAGCCCTGCTCCGTGATAGGGGTGTCGATCACGCGGCGATCGCCGAACTCCTCAAGTAATCCCTGACTGACCTTGTAGGCCCCTTGGTACTGCGCAACCTCTTCTCCCAAAAGAAACACTTTATCGTCCCGGCGCATCTCCTCGGCCATACCGTCGCGCAGCGCTTCACGCACCGTCATCTCGGTGGTCGGCACATCATATGTAGCAGCCGACATCGACGCTGATGCCATTGGCGCTTCCGATGACTTTTTGGTTGAAACCTGAGCGCTTTCCTCGGCAACTGAACCGGTGGCGATGGGAATCCCATTATCGATATTATCGGCGCTCTCACCGTCCGCCAGGATCACCGCGATAGGCGTATTCACCGCCACATGCTCTGCGCCCTCGACTACGAGAATCTTCCCCAGCGTACCTTCGTCAACCGCCTCAACTTCCATGGTTGCCTTGTCGGTCTCGATTTCGGCGATCACATCACCTGGCACAATGCTATCGCCCTCGGACTTGAGCCATCGTGCGATGTTGCCCTCCGTCATGGTCGGCGACAACGCCGGCATTAACACCTGGATTGGCATATTTTTAGTTCTCCCGTCCCGCAGTCACTGTCAGGCTTCAATCAGAACATCTGTATAAAGCTCAGTTGGATCGGGCTCGGGACTCTCCTGAGCGAAGTCAGCCGCCGCATTTACTCGCTCGCGAACATCGCGATCAATCGCCTTCAGCGAATCTTCATCCGCAACCTTCTGGGCCAACAGAACGTCCCTTAAGGTTTCGATGGGGTCCTTTTCGGTCCGCATCTTTTGGACCTCATCCTTGGTTCTGTACTTCGCGGGATCAGACATGGAATGACCGCGGTAACGATAGGTTTGCATCTCCAGGATGAACGGTCCCTTGCCGGAACGCACATGGTCGACAGCCCTACAGCCATCATCGAAAACCTGCATCACATCCATACCGTCAACCTGCGCGCCAGGAATGCCGTAACCGCAACCACGCTTAAACAGGTCCGGTTCCGCCGAGGCCCGTTCGACGGAGGTACCCATGCCGTAGCGGTTATTCTCAATCACATAGATAATAGGCAGGTCCCATAGTGCGGCCATGTTAAAACTTTCATACACTTGTCCCTGGTTGACTGCGCCATCGCCGAAATAGTCGAGGCAGATACCGTTGTCGCCCTGATACTTGTGTGAGAAGGCTATGCCCGTACCAAGGGGAACGTTCGCGCCGACAATACCGTGGCCGCCATAAAAATTCTTTTCTTTGGAGAACATGTGCATAGATCCCCCCTTACCGCGCGAGTAGCCACCCTCACGGCCGGTAAGCTCAGCCATCACGCCCTTTGGGTCCATGCCACAGGCCAGCATGTGGCCATGGTCACGGTAAGTGGTGATCACAGAATCCTGAGGTTGGAGGGCCGCCTGCATGCCGACGACGACGGCTTCCTGCCCAATGTATAGGTGGCAGAACCCGCCGATAAGTCCCATGCCGTACATCTGTCCCGCCTTCTCCTCAAAACGCCGAATGAGGAGCATCTCGCCATAGAATTCTAACAGTTTCTCTGGGGAGTTAGATTTAGTGTCGCGTTTACCAGGTGCCGTTGTTTTTTTTCGCGGCGCGGCTCTTTTTGAAAGAGACCTTGCACTAGACCTGGGCGTCGACCTCGAACTCGACCGTGTCGATTTCGCAGCTGGTTTTCGCGCCATAGAACTCCCCCATAACTCAATTACTCAGCGTAATCGGCCATACCGAGAAGTAGGGGATTAGACTGCCCCCAGCAAGGACCGAAGGAGGAAAAAATGTTTAATATCAGGGAAAAAGGGTAAATTTACTGTTATTCAGTTAATATCGTTAAGTCCGAACGAAATAATCGTACATAATCCGCAGGACACATAGGCGAATATTTCGCCAGCAAACTATTCAACAATAACGATCTCGTTCGGGTGTGCAAAGTTCAGCATCACACGCGCACGTTCTTCAAGCATGTCAGGGTCGAGGTTGTCAGGGCGAAGAAGCGCTACCCGAGTTTCGATCTGGTTCCGCTGCACCTCTAGCGATACGTGCAGCTTGTTCGCCTGCTCAACCTTCGTACGAAGTTGAAGCAACGACAGTAAACCATGATCGCCCTGAACCATATGGTACGAGAAATACGCAAGTAGCAGCGCACCGATAATGGGCCAAGTCGTGCTTCGTGCCCGAATGCGTATGTCGTCTACAAGGCCCATACCTGCATCGAATCACAGGCCGAGTCGTAGCGTCAACTTTGAATTGTCCATTGAATTCAATTCTTTGCCTGAAAATAGGTTAGTGTTGCAAAAGTGCCCCAGAGTTCCTGTTTTGGACTCACCAGGAACCTCCATGCGCCATGTAGCCCATAGCACCACCCACCAAAAAACCAACGCCCCAATCCGATGATTCGCCGATCACGCAGGAAATACCGCAACAATTCCTCCGCCGGCTAGAATCCACAACAGAAAGGACCAGATTAGAAAAAAGCATTCCAGAGGCTAATCCAAAATCGAACGTCCCGCGTAAATCGCCGCTGGCCCCAGATTCTCCTCGATCCGGATCAGCTGGTTATACTTGGACAGGCGGTCGGACCGGCTCAGCGAGCCTGTCTTGATTTGGCCGCAGTTTGTTGCCACCGCGAGATCGGCGATCGTTGCATCCTCGGTCTCGCCCGAGCGGTGAGACATCACAGACGTGTACGATGCCTTGTGGGCGATCTCAACCGCATCCAAAGTTTCAGAGAGAGTACCAATCTGGTTGACTTTTATCAGAATTGAGTTCGCTGCACCCCGGTCGATACCATCACGCAGGCGCACCGGATTGGTTACGAACAGATCGTCCCCCACAAGCTGGACTTTGTCCCCAACAGCCTCAGTAAGCGCGACCCAGCCGTCCCAGTCGTCCTCGGCCATGCCATCCTCGATGGAAATAATGGGGTAGCGCGCGCACAAATCGGCCAGATATTCGACCATCGCGCCAGGCTCCAGGGACTTCGCCTCTCCGGAGAGTTCATACTTTCCACCTGTAAAGAATTCCGTCGATGCCACATCAAGCGCAAGAACAACGTCATCTCCAGGTTCATGGCCCGCAGATTCGATCGATTTGCTGATAAAACCGAGAGCTTCATCAGCGCTTTTCAGGTTCGGTGCAAAACCACCTTCGTCTCCTACGTTAGTGCTATGACCAGCCTCTGATAACTGCCCCTTGAGGATCTGAAATATCTCGGATCCCACCCGGACTGCGTCGGCAATAGTGGACGCGCCCACGGGCATGATCATAAACTCCTGAATATCAATCAGATTGTCGGCATGGGCGCCACCATTAACAATGTTCATCATCGGGACCGGCAAGGTTCTAGCGTGGCTGCCTCCGACATAACGGTAAACTGGAAGCCCAGCGTCGTCGGCCGCCGCCTTGGCTACCGCCATGGACACGCCAAGGATAGCGTTGGCGCCCAGCCGACCCTTGTTTTCTGTGCCGTCCAGATCACACATCAGCCGATCAATATACTCCTGCTCGTCTGCGTCGAGCCCAGACAGCGCCTCGAAGAGCTCTGTGTTAACAGCCTCAACCGCGCTCAGAACACCCTTGCCACCGTAACGCGCAGGGTCTCCGTCGCGCCGCTCAACGGCTTCGTGTGCACCGGTAGAGGCCCCTGACGGCACCGCCGCGCGTCCAAAGGACCCGCTGTCCAGGATGACATCCACTTCAACCGTCGGGTTCCCGCGGCTGTCAAGAATCTCGCGGCCAATAATATTGACGATATCACTCATCGTTTTTTCCGTTGGTTCTCGTTTAGTTCAGTCGATCGAAATCGGATTTGCCTTCGCAATGCGGTCGAGTTCAAGCAAGGTTTTGATTATCCCGGGCATATCCTTCAGATGAACCATGTTCGGGCCATCACTGGGGGCATTGTCCGGATTGTCATGGGTCTCCAGAAAAACCCCTGCCACCCCAATGGCAACCGCAGCGCGCGCTAACACCGGCGCGAACTCCCGTTGCCCGCCGCTTGAAGTCCCCTGGGCGCCGGGTTGCTGCACAGAATGCGTGGCATCGAAAATCACCGGACATCCAGTCTGAGAGGCCATAACTGGCAACGACCGCATATCGGCCACCAGTGTGTTATAGCCAAAGCTAGAACCACGCTCGCATATAAGGACATTCTCGTTACCCGCCTCGAACGCCTTCCCAACTACATTTTTCATATCCCAGGGCGCCAGAAATTGGCCCTTCTTGATGTGCAGGGCGCAGCCAGTCTCGGCTGCGGCTACCACGAGGTCCGTCTGACGGCAGAGGAAGGCCGGTATTTGTAGAACATCGGCAACGGCACCAACGTCGTTACAGTGTGATGGGTCGTGGACGTCAGTTAGAATCGGTAGCCCCGTTTTTTCCCGGATTTCAGCCATAATCGGCAAACTTTTCTCGATTCCTAGACCACGAGCCGTCTTTATCGAAGTCCGGTTCGCCTTGTCGAAGCTGGTCTTGTAGATCAGACCGATCCCAAAATTTTCGGCTATCTCCTTCAGCGCGGCACTTATCTCGAGGCCGTGGGCCCTAGATTCGAGCTGGCAGGGACCAGCGATAATGGTCAGCGGGCGATCCCCGCCAAGCGTAAGGTCACCCACGCGCACATGTCTCTGCGGCGCCATAGTCAGACCAGCCTGGATTGATCGAGCGCCGCCGCCACGAACGATTTGAAAAGCGGATGTGGATCGAAAGGCTTAGATTTCAACTCGGGGTGGTACTGGACACCAATAAACCAGGGATGATCTTCAAGCTCGACGGTTTCCGGAAGCACGCCGTCCGGAGAAGTTCCAGAAAAGATTAGTCCCGCTTTCTCAAGCGTTTCTTGATAATTGATATTCACCTCGTAGCGGTGACGATGGCGTTCCTCTATTTCTGTGCGGCCATAAATTTCAGCTATATGTGTCCGCGCAGTCAGCCTCGCAGGATACTCACCAAGGCGCATAGTGCCGCCCATATTGTCGCCAGCTACGCGTTGCTCAACCTCTTCGCCACGCTGCCATTCGGTCATCAGCCCGACGACAGGGTCATCACAACGGCGGAATTCAGTCGATCCCGCATCCGAAAGCCCGGCGAGATTGCGCGCCGCCTCGATAACGGCCATTTGCATACCAAAACAAATACCCAAATACGGCACCCGGTGCTCGCGGGCAAACTGAACAGCTTTGATCTTGCCTTCGGCACCGCGCTCGCCAAACCCGCCAGGCACTAGGATACCGTGCACTCCGTTCAAATGCTCTACAGTGTCCTCTGCTTCAAAAAGCTCCGATGCGATCCAGTCGAGCTTGACCCGCACATTATTAGCAATGCCACCATGGACTAGCGCTTCCGATAGAGATTTATAGGCGTCCGGCAAGTCCGTGTACTTGCCAACCACGGCGATGACGACCTCTCCGTCGGGCTCGCGGATCCGGCATACGATATCGCGCCACGTGTCGAGGTTCGGCCGCGCTGCAGTATCAATCCGAAAATGACTGAGGACCTGCGTATCAAACCCCTGGTCATGGTACTCAATCGGCACTTGGTAGATAGTGTCGATGTCGATCGCCGGAACCACCGCCTCCGGGCGAATGTTACAAAACAACGCTATCTTGTTGCGCTCGCCGTCTGGGATCGGCCGGTCACAACGGCAGAGAATAACATCGGGCCGGATACCAACACGCTGCAGCTCCATAACCGAATGCTGGGTGGGCTTGGTCTTAAGTTCACCCGACGCCGAAAGATAAGGCACGAGGGTAAGATGCACGAACATCGCACATTCGTTACCAAGCTCATTACCGAGCTGGCGGATAGCCTCAAGAAACGGCAGGCTCTCGATATCACCCACCGTTCCACCGATTTCGCAAATTACGAAATCCTCGTCCCGCAAATCGGCTGTAACGAACTTCTTTATTGCATCGGTCACATGGGGAATCACCTGTACCGTACCGCCCAGATAGTCCCCACGCCTCTCCCGGCCAAGGACATCGGAATATATCCGACCGGTCGTCACGTTATCGGACTGGGTCGCCGCTACCCCTGTGAACCGTTCATAGTGTCCCAGATCGAGATCGGTTTCGGCTCCGTCGTCAGTGACGTAGACCTCACCATGCTCAAAGGGACTCATCGTGCCCGGATCGACATTCAAATAAGGATCTAGCTTGCGAACACGGACACTATAACCACGCGCCTGCAAAAGAGTGCCCAGAGCCGCGGACGCAAGACCCTTACCCAGAGAGGAAACGACACCACCCGTAATAAAAATAAACCGTGTCCCCATTACTAACTTGTACTCAATTGACACCGGCCCGCGAAAGAGGATTCATCCACAGTCGGCAAGCTTCTGAGATAACGGCGTTTGGCACAGAAAAAGGCGGCCTCAAAGCCGCCTTCAAACCCAGACTCGAAGTAAGAAACCATCTATTCGGTGGTCGGTACCGTCGGGGCCGCTGGCACCACAGGCACACTTGGTGACGGGTCCACACCGCTATTTGCAGGAGTGACCTCGTTGATGATAGCACCCGTGTTGCCGCCATCGTTGGCCAGAATCGCAAGCCCAATGCTCGTGGCCATAAAAGCCAAAGCGAGCAATCCAGTCGTCCGCGTAAGTAAGTTGGCAGTCTGGCGGTTGCCCAGCAAGCCGCCCATACCGCCGCCGCCGCCGCCGCCGCCGCCGCCGCCAAGGCCACCAAGGCCGCCTTCAGAACGTTGCATGAGCACCACGCCTACGAGCGCGACACCGATTAACATATGAATGACCAGTACGATTGTTTCCATATTTTCGGTCGATTCCCGTTTGCGAAGCGCGTGTCCCATTCGCGCCGCGTGTCCTGCTCGCGTATTTAGTCCGTTGTGTGCCGCAATGCCAGCACCAATCCTGCAGGACGGTCTATTTACATACCGCGGCGATCGACAGAAAACTCCCGGCATCGAGGCTCGCCCCGCCAATCAGTCCCCCGTCAACATTCGCAACCGTAAGCAAATCGCCTGCGTTCTCAGGCTTCATCGAACCGCCATAGAGCAGCTTTATCCCACTAACGTTCTTGCCCAAAATTACTCCCAGCGCGGCGCGGATATGGCAGTGGGCACCCGCAACCTCCTCTAGGCTCGGGGTCCGCCCGGTACCAATCGCCCAGACCGGCTCATAGGCGATCACTGTGTTGTTGGCATCAACGCCAGACACCGGGAGGGAACCACCTAGCTGAGTACTGAGTACGTCGAGCGTTTCGCCCGCGTTACGTTCGGCCTCCGTTTCACCAATACATACAATCGCCGTCAGGCCCATGCTATGTGCCGAGGCAGTTTTTGCACGCACACGCTCATCGCTCTCACCGAGACCATGGCGGCGCTCAGAATGACCCAAGATTACATGGCTTGCCCCAGCATCTCGGAGCATCGCGGCGGAGAGATCGCCCGTAAACGCACCCCCGTCCGCCTCATGGCAATCCTGCCCACCTACCGCAACTGCCGACCCATCAGTCGCGTCCGCAACGGCGCAAAGAATCGTCGCGGGCGGACATACCAACAAATCGCAGTTTATCACTCCGCTCTGTTCCGAGATCGCGCGGGCAAGCCCAACGCCCTCTGCGGCCAACATATTCATTTTCCAGTTTCCGGCTATCAGTTTTCTCGACCCAGTCATTCATTCACCAAATTGTTGTTAGTGTTGGGGAAATTCACGAGCCCACATGTGCCATAGCATAGGCGCTTACGACCACCAAACGGCAGCGTTCGACACATATCTAGCTACTCTTGAGGCGGCGCACCGCGAGCACTATTATGCGCCGCCCGCAGCTGGGCTGCGGACAAGAACTAACTGGTGACAACATAATGCTCGAAGCGCTGAGACAAAGTTCAAAAAGTTGGGTGATGAAAGTCATCCTCGGGGCTCTCGCACTGACATTTGTTGTTTTCTTCGGAAGCGACATCGGCGGCGGGCGTGGCGGCAACCAAAATGGTGCTGGACCGGTGGTCGAGGTCGGCAATACTAATTTCACGGTCCACCAGATAGGGCGCGAACTGAATGATCAGATACAACGCACCTCACAATTAACGGGCCAGCAACTCGATACTGAAACTGCGATCCAGGCCGGATTACTCGATCAAACCCTATCCCGACTGGTAACACGAACCGTCATCGATCAGGCGGCGCAGAAACTTGGGGTCACAACATCATTAGATGCCGCGTCCACCGCCATCCGTGCTCTTCCTCAGTTTAAGGGGCCGAGCGGACGATTCGAACGAGCTCAGTTCGAACGCTTCTTGCTACACAACAACCAAACGGAGGCCCAGTTCGTTAACCAGGTCCGCCTCGACCTCATCCGGACGCAGTATATTGACACGATCCGCGCGGCCGTCACGGCACCAGCGCCACTCACCAATACTATCTTCAAAAGGCGCGGCGAACAGCGGGTCGCCGAGATCGTTATAGTTCCAGTGCGCCCGGATGCCGGAATAGGTGAGCCCGACACAGTTGAACTAAGCGCCTTCTATGACGCCAACCGAGCTGCTTTCGAAACGCCCGAGTTCCGGGTTGCAACCTATGCCACAATGGATGCCAACAGTTTGGCCAACGAAATGGTCATCCCCGAGGAGGAATTACGTGAGGAGTACGAACTTCGAGGCAATGAATTTTTTCAACCCGAAGTTCGAGACATATCACAGGCAACCTTCGTTTCGCACGAGAACGCGAAGCGGGCCAAAGTACTAATAGACGGCGGAAAGAATTTTGGAGATGCGGCGAAGGAAGTATCCGGCCTGCAGCCGGTTTCCCTCGGCAACGTGGCTCGCACCGAAGTACCGGTCACGGAATTGGCAGATACCGCATTCAATCTTCCTGTGGATGTAATCAGCGCTCCAGTCGAGAGCGACCTCGGCTGGCATCTAATACTAGTCAGTGCAATCAAACCCGGCAGGATTATTCCATTTGATGAAGCACGCGAATTGCTCCACGAGGAGCTCGCCCGCGACGAGGCCCGTGATGCGATTTTTGATTTACTCAATGATGTCGAGGACGGGCTGGCCGGCGGAGCATCCCTAGAGGACGTCGCGCGCGACAGCAATCTGACAAGGGGCCACATCAACGGAGTGTCGAGTTACGGGCTGCTACGCTCCAAAAGCGCGAACCCCGATTCTACGATTCAGCCAGAGCTGGTCGAGAACCTTTTCAACATCAAAAATCCGGGTGACACTGAGACTATCGAGGGTCACGATGGTGGCTTCACGGTAATCCGCCTCGATGAGGTTGATCCGCCACGCATTCCAACTCTGGACGAGGTTCGTGATCAAGTTATTGCGGCTTGGAAGACCGATCGCATCACTACTGTAGCCGAAGAAACCGCGCAGAAAATAGCTGATCGGGCGCGCCGCGGAGAAAGCCTCGAAAAACTAGCCGACGAATTCAAGGGGACGTTCGAAACGACTCCTGCATTTGACCGCATGGAGAACGAATTGACGATACCGAGAGAGCTCATCACCCCGGTGTTCGAAGCCGCACGCGGTGAGGTCATCACGCAACTTACGTCCGGCGGTGCCGCTATAGCAAAGGTAATCAAGATCGAACCGGCGAACATGTCCGATCCGGCCCGCGAGAATATTTCGGCGGTACTTACCAACCAAATTGCCAACGATCTTGTGACGCAATTATCGACAGCGCTGGAGAACGAGATCGGCGTCAGCATTGACCAAGAAGCGCTCCAAGACGCGTTTCAAACGCAATGAAGTGCCACCAAATGCCTGCATCCGCCACGTGACCTTACAAACCAACACCGATGCGGAATCCTTTGCCGCATGCTACACGCAAGGCAAACCTCAGATAATCTGGACCGAGCTGGTTGCCGACCTCGAGACGCCAGTTTCCGCGCTAATCAAGTTAGCCAATGACGAGTCGCATTCGATTCTACTGGAGTCGGTCGAGGGTGGTGCCGTGCGCGGCCGCTACTCGATCCTAGCCTTCGACCCCGACCTAATATGGCGCTGTACAGGCGAGATCGCCGAAATCAACCGAAATGCCCGGACTAACCCCGAGGCCTTCGAACTGATGGACGGCACCAGCCTCGATACGCTATCGAGGCTGGTAGACGAATGTCGCGTTTATATCCCGCCCGAACTCCCGCCCATGGCGGCCGGCCTCTTCGGATACCTCACCTATGATGCAGTGCGTCTTATGGAGGAACTGCCCGACGAAAATCCTGATACCATCGGCATCCCAGACGCCGTCTTTATCAGACCAACCATCATCGCCGTGTTCGATAATGTCGCGGACAAGGTCACCTTGGTCACACCCGTCTGGCCGGCGACTAATATAGACGCAGATACGGCATATTCTGAGGCCTATGAGCGCCTAGATAAAGCTGTTTCCAAATTCGACAATGAAGTGCCACGTATCGCTAGCCTGCTCGAAGCCTCGGAAGTTGAGATAACGCCAGAATCAAACCGCTCACAGGCCGAGTACCATTGCATGGTCGAGGCGGCGAAAGAGTATATCCGTGCCGGCGATGTCTTTCAGGTCGTGCCCTCGCAGCGCTTGACTTTCCCGTTTGACCTTCCGCCGACCGCACTCTACCGCTCCCTGCGACGACTAAACCCTTCCCCCTTCCTATTTGTACTCAACGTCGGGGGTTTCTCCCTCGTAGGCTCGAGCCCAGAAATCCTTGTTCGCCTGCGGGAGGACACGGTTACCATACGTCCCATCGCCGGTACGCGACCACGCGGCAAAAATCCGGACCACGACGCGGCACTTGCCGAGGAACTACTCGCCGATCCTAAAGAGCGTGCCGAGCACTTAATGCTTCTTGACCTCGGACGCAACGATGTCGGACGGGTTTCGGAAATCGGCACCGTCGAGGTTACCGAGGAATTCACGATCGAGCGCTATAGTCATGTGATGCACATCGTTTCCAACGTCCAAGGCCAGGTTAAACCGGGCACGCGGGCGGTCGACGCACTGGCGGCGGGTTTCCCGGCAGGGACCGTGTCAGGTGCGCCAAAGATCCGGGCCATGGAGATCATCGACGAGCTTGAAGATGAGCGCCGCAGTTTTTACGCAGGCGCGGTAGGCTATTTCGCGGCCGACGGCAGCATGGACACCTGTATCACGCTGCGCACCGCGCTAATCAAGGACGGCATTATGCATGTCCAGGCTGGAGGGGGCGTCGTAGCCGACTCTGATCCCGAGGCGGAATATCAGGAAAGCCAAAATAAAGCTCGCGCTTTAATCCGAGCTGCGGAACAAGCACACCGGTTCATTAGCTAGTCAGCGCCAAACATCAACGCCGAAAGCCTTATTATACATGGCCAAGGTGTTCTTAATTAAGAGAAGAACCCGCGCAATATGCGTCGGGCAATATCACAACTATTTAGCCTTCGATAGGCGTACAGCAATTGCACTGATGGGCACTAGAGCGAAGCCCCGGGCTCGCGCGTCCGGCAGCCACTCCGCCAGGGCATCGATGGTCGTATCCTTGGGATGGCCAATGGCGATCGCATGTCCCTGACGACGGGCGATATCTTCAACGTCACGGAACACTGACCGAACCGCGATGAGCGTCGGATCGTGATCGAGGAAGACGTCCCGACGCAGCGCCGGGATTCCCTGCAGCGCGGCCTCGGACTGGGCTACCGTTTCAGCTGTTGTGCGGCTATCAAGAAAGAGTAACCCGCGCGTACGAAGTGCCTTCATCACTACTGACATCGTCGGCAAGTTGGCAGTGGCTTTACTTCCCATATGATTATTGACGCCAACGAACCCCTCGAATTGGGAGAGGTTCCATTCGATCCGACGGTTTATCTCCTCTGGGGACAAGTCGACGAGCACGGCATGCGGTCCGGGATCAACATTACGACCCGGTTCCATGGGCAGATGCACCAGCAACTCATGGCCTGCATCCCGCGCGTCAACTGTCTGGGTCTCCAAGTCACGAGCATGGGCAAGATAAGCAAGAGTCAGCGGCGCTGGAAGTCGGACCACGTGCTCGGAACGAGACCTGTCGAGTCCCATATCGTCAATAACTACGGCAATCATAGGCTGCCACGGTGCGGCAACGGCGGGTACGGCATATCGTTGCCAGGTCGCCTTGTCCGGACGCGGCGGGACCGAGGCGACTAACGGCTCTGGCGCGGCTGGTATTACCGGCATAACATTCATCGACGGTATTGGGTCTCGGGCAGGAGGGCCAAAGATTAGGACCCCACCCAACGCCAAGAAAGTGACGACCGGAACCACCACCTTATGTTTCCAATGGTTCAAAGTTCTGCTGACAACTTACGCACTGGCTTGCCCTCCTTGCGTGGGGCGTTATGAGGCACCTTGGGCATTGGTACTCGAGCGCCCGGTCTGTTTCGGGATGCCAGCAGGGAATGCTATTAGACGAACCTTGGAACAGATTCGTCCAAATTTTCCTTTGTGAACCCCTTCATGGCTTCCACCGCACATGCTTTGCCGCCCCGGGCAACGCTGTTATAAGTCCCCGCCTCAAACGCGAGACACAAGAATGCCGGACAACCTGTTGAGATGTTTCTCTTAATCGACAACTACGATAGCTTCACCTACAATCTCGTCCACTACTTGGGTGAGCTGGGGGTTAGCTGTGATGTTAGGCGCAATGACGTCCTAAAACCCGACGAGGCGCTGGCACTCGAACCCGAGGGAATCGTTATATCACCGGGACCGTCAGATCCCGACCACGCCGTAATGTGCCTTGAACTCGTAGCGTTAGCCGCTAAGGCTAACGTTCCGTTGCTCGGTGTTTGCCTCGGCCACCAGACGATAGGTCAAGCGTTTGGCGGAAAAATAATTCGCGCATCCGAACCTATGCACGGCAAAATTGACCAGGTCCGCCACGACGGAATTAGTCTGTTTCGCAGCCTGCCCAACCCGTTAGAGGTAACCCGTTACCACTCTCTATGTATCGACCCCGCTTCCATGCCAGACTGTTTAGAGATCACTGCTCGGACTTCCGACAAGATCATCATGGGCCTAAAGCATACGGATCTGCCAATCCATGGCGTACAGTTCCACCCCGAGAGTATTGCCACCGAAGCCGGTCACGACCTGCTTGCGAATTTTGTAGAACTGGCGACCGGCAAACCCGTTGTTGCCTATGGCAACGACACCCGCGCCGGGGAGATGATGGCGTTATGAGTTACGACATTAACGACCTAAAACCGCTACTCACAAAAGTTGCCGACGGCGACACCCTAAGCGAGGACGAGTCCGAAACAGCCTTTGACATGATCATGTCAGGCAACGCAACGCCAGCTCAGATTGGCGCCTTCCTAATGGCGCTGCGTCTGCGCGGAGAAACCGTCGACGAAATTACTGGCGCAGCGCGCGCCATGCGCGCCAAAGCACAAAAAATTGAAGCGCCAGAGAATGCGATGGATATCGTTGGCACCGGCGGCGACGGCACCGGCACCCTCAATATCTCTACCGCCTCAGCTATCGTGGTCGCAGGATGCGGTGTACCCGTAGCTAAACATGGCAATCGTGCATTGAGCTCAAAGACAGGGGCGGCGGACGTGCTAACCGAACTGGGCATTAATATAGAAGCCAACTTCGAGCTCGTCAGGGAATCGATCTGGGCCAACAATCTCGGATTTCTGATGGCACCGCGTCATCACAGCGCTATGCGCAACGTTGCAGGCCCCCGGATTGAGATGGGCACACGTACCATTTTCAATCTCCTCGGGCCGCTGTCCAACCCATCCCTGGTAACCCGCCAAATGACCGGCGTGTTTGCGCCAGAATGGACTGAGCCCATAGCCCAAGTGCTCGGCAATCTGGGCCTAACCCGTGCCTGGGTGGTACACGGTTCCGACGGCACCGATGAGCTTACCACCACCGGCCCGTCGCGCGTCTCGGAGTTGAAAGACGGGAAGGTGACTACCTATGAAGTCAACCCAGAAGACGCAAATCTACCACATGGTACCCTGGAAGACATCAAAGGTGGCGATGCAGCCCACAATGCAGCGGCTGTCCATCAGCTCCTTGCGGGCAAGAAGAGCGCCTACCGCAACGCCGTGCTCATGACGGCGGCCGGCTCGTTGATGATCGCCGACAAGGTAGACAATCTGCTCGATGGCGCGAAGATCGCCGGCGAGGCGATCGATTCCGGTGCCGCGCGTGATTGTCTCGCCCGCCTCGTCGAGATCACCAACCGGGGTGCCTAGCCATGTCCGACGTCCTCACGAAGATTAACAAAGACAAGCTCGCACATATCGCCGCCTGCAAGGCAGTAACGCCGCTGTCGGCACTCGAGGCACGGGCGAAGGGCGCCAGCGAGACGCGCGGTTTTGCAAAGCAGCTCACTGATCGTGCGGCGGCCGGCCGCTTCGGGCTTATCGCCGAGGTCAAGAAAGCGAGCCCTAGCAAGGGCCTGATCCGCGAGGATTTCGATCCGTCCATGATCGCAAAGGCTTATGAGGCCGGCGGCGCAACCTGCATGTCCGTCCTAACCGACACCCCTTATTTCCAAGGCCGCGACGAGGATCTGGTGGCCGCCCGCGAAGCTGTCTCCCTGCCCGTCATCCGCAAGGACTTCATGCTCGACCCCTATCAGGTCGTCGAGGCACGCGCACTGGGCGCGGACTGCATCCTGCTAATCATGGCTGGGCTCGAGGACGAACAGGCCGCCGAACTGGCCGCCGCCTCCCGCGACTGGGGCATGGACGTGCTAGTCGAGGTGCACAACGCTGAGGAGCTCGACCGGGCGCTCAAAATCGATGGCGATCTCGTCGGGATCAACAACCGCAACCTGAAGACGCTAACCGTTGATTTGGCGACGACAGAAGAGCTCGCGCCGCATGTGCCCTCCGACCTGGTGCTGGTTTGCGAGAGCGGCCTGTTCACCCCCGACGATTTGGTCCGCATGTCCGGGGTCGGCGCACGCTGCTTCCTGATTGGCGAATCTCTGATGCGTCAGGATGATATCGTCGGCGCCGTACGCGATCTACTAGCGCCGAGTGAAAACCTTCAGGAAAGCGCCTAATCCATGGTAGCTGACAAGCTTACCCATATCGACGTGGAAGGGAACGCCCGCATGGTCGACGTGACCGACAAGGAAGTCACGCGCCGGACCGCTACTGCCGGGTGCCAGGTAATTATGAAGCCCGAGACGCTCTCCCTGATCCAAGACGGCGCAGTGAAGAAAGGCGACGTGCTGTCGATCGCTCGGATCGCCGGCATCATTGGCGCGAAGAAGACCTCGGAGCTGATCCCGCTATGCCACCCTCTCCTGATCAATAAGGCCGACGTGCAACTTTCCATCGATGACGGCGCCAGCGCCGTAGTGATCGAGGCCACAGTCCGCGTAAACAGCCAGACCGGCGTCGAGATGGAAGCCCTAACCGCAGTATCTGTCGCCGCGCTGACGGTCTACGACATGGTTAAGGCGGTGGATCGCGGTACGCAGATCACGGACATCCGACTGCTGCACAAGTCAGGCGGCAAGTCGGGCACCTACGAGGCGGAATGAACCGCGCGCTCACCCTGTTCCTGCTCGTCCTCGCGACTATCGCCGCGCCCGCGGTCGTGGTCGCGCTCGAATGGCTGCGTACAGTTTCCGGCTACTTCGGGCTAGCGCCGGGCATCCCGTACATCCCCAACGGGTTCGTCCAGTTCTACCTGATAGTGACGGCCGCGATGTTCGCCATCGCCCTACCCATGGCCCTCGGCCTCATCCGGCTCGGCGACCTCCGTGCGGCCCGTTATGTCCGCAACGCCCTGATGGTGTTGATATTTTGGAAAATCATCGACGTCACAATGCTTTCGGACGGCGTACACGACCTCAACGATACGGCCGGCACATTGGTGCTGTCCCTCGGTACCTTTGCATACGGCATTATCGCCGGGTTCGTCTTTTGGCGGATAGGTGTACGGCCCCATCGCTATGCGACCACCGATCAACCTTTTGGCGAGTCCGGCGCATGAGCCAGTCACTCATGCCAGTTGTGGATGCGCGCCAGCGCATCCTCGCCGACCTGCCAACCATGGCGTCGGAGCAGGTCGCACTCACCGAGGCTCACGGCAGAGTGCTCGCCGAAAACATGGCGGCCCGGGTAACCCAGCCCCCCCTAGCAGTCTCGGCGATGGACGGTTACGCGGTCCGCGCTAAAGACATGGCGGACGTGCCTGTCGATCTGACGGTCGTCGGGGCCGTCCCTGCTGGCTGCCTGTTCGAGGGCACTGTAAAACCTGGCCAGGCCGTGCGCATCTTCACCGGCGCCGCTCTGCCCGACGGCGCCGACGCCATCGTAATCCAGGAACACACCGCACGCGACGGCGACACAGTCACCGTAAACGAGGGCGTCGAGTGCGGCCGCTACGTGCGCAAGGCGGGGCTGGACTTCGAAAGAGGCGACATCCTATTAACCGCGGGAACCATCCTAACAGCGCGAGACATCGGCTTAGCCGCGGCCATGAACCATCCCTGGCTGCAGGTCCGCCGACGTCCCCAGATCGCTCTGCTCGCCACCGGCAATGAAATCTCTCTGCCCGGCGAGGACCTGGGCCCCACCAGCATCGTCAGCTCCAACACTTTTGCGCTCGAGGGCCTGATCCGCGCCGCAGGCGGCGATCCCATCACTCTCGGTATCGCGCCAGACGACAAAGCGGCTATCAGCGCGCTTGCGGAGGGTGCACAGAGCGCCGACATGTTGGTAACCACCGGCGGTGCGTCAGTCGGCGAGCGCGACTTGGTGCAGGACGCGCTGGCGGACATCGGCCTGGAACTCGACTTCTGGCAAATCGCCATGCGACCCGGAAAACCACTAATGTTCGGGCGCCTCGGTCCGGTTCCGATGCTCGGCTTCCCTGGCAACCCGGTGTCATCGACCGTATGCGGAGTGCTCTTCCTGAAGCCCGCACTGGCGCAGATGCTCGGTACCGGCGAGACCGAGCCGATCTTCGAAACCGCAACCCTCGGCGTCGATCTCGGCAAGAACGACCGGCGCGAGGACTATCTCCGTGCGACCCTAACCTCCGCCGGCGACACGCTGGTGGCCACCCCCTTCGGTAAACAGGACAGCTCGATGTTCTCCCGCCTCGCAGCCTCCGACTGCCTCGTAATGCGCCCGCCACACGCTCCCGCCGCGAAGGCCGGCGACCCGGTCGCCTTCGTACGACTGGGGAATGGGATGCAGCGAATATAAAAACGCACGGCGGCAAGCCTGGTTGACGAGTCAAAAGAACAACATTAGAACGCCCACAGATGTTTGCGGTTTGTTCCAAGGTCTGTGGTACTGCCGCGCTTTAAATTCGTCCTGTGTCCGACTGTTTTCTTGGGGGTCATGACCAAATGCTAACGCGCAAGCAACACCAGCTTCTTACCTTCATCAACGAACGGCTAAATGCGACGGGCGTGGCGCCATCCTTCGACGAGATGAAGGAAGCCCTCGGGCTCAAGTCCAAGTCGGGAATCCACCGATTGATTACGGGACTCGAGGAGCGTGGTTTCATCCGCCGCTTAGCCCACCGGGCGCGGGCCCTCGAGGTCCTGCGCCTGCCCGGCGATACCGGTGTTGGCTCGGAGCAGTCGCAGGGCGCTGCCTTCTCGCCGAAGGTGATCGAAGGCGGCAGGGACAGCTCACCGATAGTCGCGCCGTCGGAGATGACCAAGGCGCCTGCCCCCGGCGAGGCGGCCGGCGGCAGCGAGATAGAGGTCCCGCTTCTCGGCAAGATCGCCGCGGGTACGCCCATAGAGGCCCTGCGCGACCCGACTCGGCATATCGGCGTGCCGCC